>JAPKAW010000299.1 GCA_028825055.1 Flavobacteriales bacterium
CGAGCATATTGCCTGCAAACGATCCGATTTGTTCTTCGGTCAATGCGATGACCTCAAGGTTGTCAGCAGCGAGTGTTTCAAGAACCATCGAACGTTCATCAAGATCGTCGATGCAGTCTAAACAGATGGCAGCAAAGCCACTTCCGATACTCATCATAACATTGGTATGGTAGATGGGTAGACGCATGTCCTTGACCGTTTGAAAGGCTTCAAATACAATCCCCTCCACATCCATAGCTGAGCAATAGTGAGCCAGTGCTCCACGGTCAGTGCGCTCACTCAACGCGGCATAGCTCTTGCCATGGGCACGATCGAGCACCATGCTACCAGTTCCTTCAAGGAACTTGTCGTGCTCCTCAAATTCGGTAAAGTCTAGGATATCCTTGATTTCAAAGCCATGCAAATGCTCGAGGTCAACAGCGATGTCTTCACGTCGTTCTTGTCTTCTGTTCTCGGCATACATGGGATAATGAATGAATACACCATCCGCATGTGTTGAGAACCAATTGTTGGGAAACAAGGAGTCGGGAGTATCACTATCGGGCATCTCGTCCCAAACCAAGACTTGAACACCATGGCGTTCAAGCAAGTCGACCAATCCCTCAAATTCTTCAAGGGCGCGATCCCGAATCTCTTCTGGGGTGACTCCTGCGAGCGCTTGCTGGTAATGGTTGTTTTCTGCCGTTTCCTCATTCATTCGAAACGAGTCAGGCCGGATCATAACAACGTGTTGGGTGCTTTGGGTCATTGGATAGTTGGTTGACGGCGCAAGGGCATGGTAGAACAACGAAGAAGGCCGCCCATTTTCGCTGTTTCAGTCAAATCAACCAAAATAACGTCGTAGCCCCAACGCTTCATTTGATTGAATGTTCGTTCAAATCCGCTCGAAGAAATAACGACATGGGGTGCGATACTCAAGACATTTCCATGCATATGCTCCATCTCAATTGCAGTCAATTCCATGCGGTTCTCTGCGGGGTAGTGTTCTTGAAGCCACGCGACATCCTTGGGATTTTTAAATCCTGCGGGATGGTACATCATGTGATCCATGCCCAGCGGGGCGATGCAGCAATCCAAATGAAGGGCATTCTGGGAAGGATCAGTATCCGATTTCTGAAGTTCAAAACCACGAACGGTTCGGTCGGGGAATTGACTCTGCAACCATTCAATGGCCGCTTCATTGGTTCGAGCGGTTGTGAAGTACTGAAAATCAGGTTCTTTGGCATAGCCCACCCAAATTTCGCCTGACATGGGCATGATATCGCCTCCTTCCAAGTGGACGTGCGACGGAGGACTTAGGATATTGCCGGGATTTCGATGTAACATGGATTTCAGCCCGGCCTGTTCTTTAGACCGGTCTTCAACCATATTGGTCAAGATGAATTGGTCATCAATGACTAAGCCAATATCTCTCGTGAACACCTGATTCATCCCAATTAAATCCGGTCGAAAGACCCGAATATTGTGGGACTCTAAAATTTCGACAAGATTGTCGAGTTCCCGCGTGACATTGACTTCCGTGGGGTACGTATTGTTCAGGACATGTTTCCGTGATTGCGGATCGAACGTGTCCTCAAGCTTTGGTACTTCACCCATACCCACCCCCGTGCCCACCATTACGGCTCGCAATGGGGCCCATTCATCTTGAATAAGCCAGGCGACAGGTTGGATTTCCATGGTTTTTGAATCGTGGCCTACCTGGCTTATTTGGCAGCAGTTGGGTCATTCGCTCGGCGATGCCTCAGGCCTTGTACCATGGCATCACTGCTCATCATGTTCGCAGCCCCCCCTTCATTGAAGTTGGGAGGAAGAAAACACCAGTGGCTAGAGTCCACGTGAGAAACAGCCCAAATTCGATTCAACCCATTGATTTCCCAATACCGAAAGGGGAGAGAGTCTCCTTCGACGAGGGGGTTTTCGAAATACGTAGCATTGCCTTTCCCATAATTGGATTCCACCATTCCTTTCATGCCGCTGGGGTTGGTCCCGGTGTAAAAAGGGTGGAACTCTACGATATGCTTGAGGTTCATATTCAATAAGACCACTTGCTGGTCTCCGTCCGACGCAGCAGGACTGGCATAAACGATTTCAGCCAATTCCGTTCGGTTACGCACTCCATTTTCCCACCACATTTGCAAGGCACGTTTACTCGAACCTGTAAATGCAGTATCACTGCGTTTGTGTAACGGGAAATGCCGCATTAGCTGGTCCCAATTCCCGTCATTGGTGCTTTGGAAGTACGAATCCAAATCAGAAGCGATGACCTCTAACGTGTCCATGCCCACGTATGAATGCAAGTCTGATGCTACAATGCTAACGTCCACTTTGCGCTGGTCGTCAGTATCCTGAGCAGATTGAATTGCAGGAAGTGACGCATCGACTCCAATGGAATCTGGCTCGTTGACTTGATTACCGCCTTCGGAGCAAGCTTGAAATGAAATCAAACTGGAACAGGACAGGACAGTCATCCAAAAGGGAATGAATACTTTCATGCCCCAAAAATACGGCTTCAATTGGGAAAATACCCGCGCTTGATTTGGACTTCTTGTTCCATCACAA
>JAPKAW010000039.1 GCA_028825055.1 Flavobacteriales bacterium
CGAAGAAAAAATTGATCATGCGTTTGAATGCCCTTGCTGTTGCCCTGTTTATGTTACCAGTCATTGGGAGTGCTCAGTTCTCTCATTTAGAGGTAGAGTCTGTCGACAATAATGGATCTATTTCCGGAAGTACGTACCGCGTCTATGCCGTCATGGAAAATGAAGGTGATGTCATTGATGCCATCTTTGGAGAGGCAGGAAAGACGCTATACATCCGTTCAACAAAGCCGTTTTATCAGCATCCAAAAGGAGGGGAGTTGGCATCACAAGTACAGCGTTTCGATGTAGAAAATGATGCCACCTTGGCGTTTGATTCTTGGGTGACAATCGGCTTGGAAGACAACTACATGAATTCATTGACGGGCTTCCTCATGGATTTCACGGACTTTGAAAAGGGAAATGCCTTGGAAACGGACAATGGAGCTTGGTTTGTGACTCCAGACAAACGCCAGGCTCTCGCGCCAGCCGACAAGCGTATTCTCGTTGCGCAACTCACGTCGATTGGTCAAATTACGGGAATGATCAACATCCATGGTCGCACCAAAGCGACGTCAAATGATGATGGTACCATTGAGGGAGGTGAAATGATCCAAGCGGAAGGTGTGACCTTCAGCTGCGGAGAGTAACTGAGGCTTTGTTTACTGCTGTGCTCCTTTGGGAGAAGCTTCTTCGGAAGCAATAGAATCGTGCTCGAATTGTAAGGAAACGCTGTTGATGCAATAGCGCAGGCCATCGGGTGCAGGCCCGTCATTGAATAGATGGCCCAAATGCCCGCCGCAGGATTGACACAACAACTCCGTCCGAATCATTCCATGTTCGCGATCGACACGCGTTCGGATATTAGAGGAGTCCAAAGTCCCAAAAAAACTGGGCCAACCACTACCACTTTCATACTTCGTTTGACTGCTAAAAAGTGGAGCACCGCATCCTGCGCACTGATAGACTCCCAGTTCATGGTGGTTCCAGAACTCACCCGTAAAGGGCGGTTCAGTGCCACATTGCCTGAGAATGCGGTATTGTTCCGGTGACAGCTCGGTGCTCCAATCGATGGAAGATGGTTGCGATTCATCCTTTTTTGTGTCCGACTGTGCTGATGTGCAACCGGAAAAAAGAAGGGCGAAGCAAAAGCTGAATACCATAAGAGGAGTGTATTTCATGAAATCAGTTTGGGGCGAAGATGTTTCGCGGTTTTGGAGTCCTTACAGTCCAGCAATGCCTGCGGTGTGCCTTGAAACACGCACGTGCCTCCTGCGTCACCTCCTCCGGGCCCCATGTCGATCAAATGGTCTGCATGGGCCATGATGTCCAGATGGTGTTCAATGACAATGAGCGTATGTCCTTGGGCAAGTAAAGCGTGGAAGGTCGTCAATAGCTTCTGCACGTCATGGGCGTGCAAACCTGTTGTTGGTTCATCGAAAACAAACAGCGTGTGCACTTGCCTGTCTCCTCGCGAAAGGAAAGAGGCCAATTTGATGCGTTGTGCTTCACCACCACTGAGGGTGTTGCTACTCTGTCCCAAAGTGACATAACCAAGGCCGACGTCACACAAGGGTGTGAGCTTGGTGATGAGTCTTTTCTGTGCAGCAGGGACCTTCTTTGCCGTGGGGTCTGGAAGAAAAAACTCCATGGCATCATCAACGGTCATCGCCAGTACCTCCGAAATATTTTTCCCATTCCACTGGACTTCCAGTACCTCGTCTTTGAAGCGCTTTCCGTGGCAGGCATCGCATTGGAGTTTAAGATCGGCCATAAATTGCATACCGATGGTGACTTCACCTTCGCCTTCGCAGGTATCACAGCGTCCACCAGTGACATTGAAACTGAAATGGGCAGGTTTGTAACCACGTGCTTTCGCCGGGACTGAATCGGAGAACAAGCTTCGAATTTCATCGAACGCTTTGACATACGTCACCGGATTGCTCCGCGATGATTTTCCGATCGGGTTTTGATCAATGTATTCAAGCGCTCCAATGGACTCAACGTTGCCCTCGAGGGATCCATATGCGCTTTTCAATCCCCCCAAGCCCTCCAGATGCTGGCGAATCAATGGAACCAAAACCCCATTGATTAAAGTGCTTTTTCCCGAGCCGCTGACTCCCGTTACGGCGGTAAGTGCGTGCAAGGGGAAGTTGACATCAACTCCTGTGACGTTGTGTAGATGAGCGTCACGCAAACCGATTTGCTCTTTGGAATGGGCAGTGCGCGTTGGAATGCTGACACGTTGGCGACCACTCAGGTAGGCCGCGGTCCACGAAGGGTGGTCGAGGCTTAGCGTGTCCAATTCGTGATGGCTCCCTGCGAAGACGACTCTTCCTCCATGTGTTCCTGCTTCAGGCCCCATATCGATCAAGTGGTCAGCAGCTTTCATGATGTCCTCATCATGCTCTACAACGACTACGGTATTGCCCAAGTCACGAAGCTTCTCTAAAATGGAAATCAGGCGTGCTGTGTCCTCTGGGTGAAGGCCAATGCTAGGCTCGTCCAGGATATACGTACTTCCCACAAGGCTGCTCCCCAAACAAGCGCTCAAGGCGATGCGTTGAGCCTCACCACCGCTCAAAGTTTTGCTGGAACGGTCAAGGGTCAAGTAACCCAATCCAACATCGCACAGATAGGAGAGGCGTTGTTCAATTTCTTGAAGCAGTCGCTTGGCAATGGATCCATCATGTTCGGTCAATTCAAGGGTGCGTAAATGATTCAGAGCCTGCTCTGATGTCAAGCGCAATACATGAGTCAAATTAACACCGGCTACATGGACATGCTGGGATGCGATTCCAAGACGTGTCCCATGGCAATCGGAGCAGATGGTTCTACCGCGATAACGGCTCAACATCACGCGAAATTGAATTTTATAGCTCTTCTCCTCGAGGTAGGAGAAAAACGCATGCAATCCTTTGAATCCAGGTCCCCCGTCCCACACAAGCTTTCGCTGCGCGTCAGAGAGCTTATTCCATGGAGTGTGTATGGGCAAGTCGACGTTGTTTGCATTCAAGCACAGTCTTTCTTTCCATTTTCCCAGACGCTCTCCCCGCCAACAGGCGACGGCATCTTCGAAGATGGACAGCCTGGGATCGGGAATCACACGTTCCGGGTCGATTCCAATCACATGACCAAAGCCTTCACACTTTTGACAAGCCCCGACCGGATTATTGAACGTAAACAAGTCCGGGGTAGGCTCGATAAATGTCATGCCATCGCGTTCGAATCGATCGGAAAAAGAGTGTTGCTCTATGACTCCATCTTCGACGGTCATAATCTTACATTCTCCTTCGCCCTCGAAAAAAGCGGTTTCAACGGAGTCCATGACCCGAGCCTGAAATTCTTCGTTTTCACGTTCGACGACAAGACGATCGATGAGGAGCATCCATGAGACGGGTGCGTTGGATAGGGTGCCCTCTTGCTGGTCTGAAGCAAGAATATCGGTGATGAGTTGTGGCTTTCCACTGGTGTCTATGACGCGACTGAATCCCTGTTGGGTTAGAATTTCCAATTGTTGTGCCCACGTGCGCCCTTCCTTGAGTGAAAGGGGGGAAACCACCATGAAGCGTGTGCCTGTGGTGAGCCGCAAGGTGAAGTCAAGGACATCACCGGGACGGTCTTTGCGAACCTCTTCACCCGAAATAGGAGAAATGGTGCGTCCGATCCGAGCATACAAGAGCCGCAAATGGTCATGGATTTCCGTGCGGGTCGCAACGGTCGATCGCGGTCCTCCAGAGGATGACCGCTGTTCAATAGCAATAGCGGGGGAGATTCCGTCGATGGAGTCAACGTCAGGCTTGTCAAGTCGCCCCAAAAACTGACGGGCATAGCTGCTGAGGCTTTCTACATAACGTCGTTGGCCTTCCGCATAAAGTGTGTCGAACGCGAGTGAGCTTTTTCCTGAACCCGACAATCCGGTAATCACCGTCCATTTCCGCTTGGGGATGGTGACGGAAACGTTTTGCAGGTTGTGCACTTTGGCACCTTTGATCTGAATGTCCATTCTCGTTTGTTAACACATCAAAGGTACCTGTGGTTTCATTTCATTGAAATTTAGTTGTATATTCACAATACACGAATCAAAAGACACGCGATCGACACATTTTACGCTTCAAAGTAAGGCCCCAGAATTGACTGGGTTTTGTATTATCCTTAATTGCGTGAATCATGCGTGCATCACTGACGGACCGTCAATTGATCGATTTGTACCTCTCCGGTGATGAGAGGGCATTTGAGTCCTTGTTGAACAGACATCAACAACAGATCTATTCTAAAATTTATTTCATTGTTCGAGATGCAGATCTTGCCAATGACTTGTTTCAAGACACCTTTATTAAAGTGGTCAATACTTTGCGCAGCGGCAAGTACAATGAGGAAGGCAAGTTTCTTCCTTGGGTGATGCGCATCGCGCACAACCTGTCCATTGACCATTTCCGCAGAAACAAAAAAATGCGCATGGTTCGCGCCACAGATGAATTCAATGTGTTCGATACCCTTCACAGCGATGATTTGCACGCGGAGGATGCATTGGTCCAAGATCAAATTTATCATGACGTGCGGCACTTGGTGCAGTTCTTACCCGAAGACCAGCAACGCGTAGTGGCCATGCGGATCGAACGGGATTTAAGCTTCCAGGAGATTGCGGATGAAACAGGTGTTTCAATCAATACTGCTTTGGGACGTATGCGGTATGCACTCATCAACTTAAGGAAGCTGGTGGATGACAATGGCGTTCAGCTTACAGCACGCTAGATGCGATAAACTCAATGTCAACACAATAGTCGAAAAGGATGAGCGTTTAGGGAAAGAATCAACTCTAAAACAAGAGCCCATGGCACATGTTACCCTCAGCGATTTGACTTCTGATTGGTGTGATGACACGATGAAAGCAGGCAGCCTTATGCCACGTCCAAGTGCGGTGCGGAACATCCTAGCTTATTCAGCTGGAACCCGCATGATTTCAACCGAGCGATTAGGATCGGTTTGCACCTCACTGAATTGAAGAATCAAATAATCGAAAAAAGCCGCCCCACAAGGGTGGCTTTTTTTGTGCCTACATACCGGGTGTGTGCGACGGTGGAGTATTTCACAGATCGCTATTGGACAGGCGATACGATTTGAAATGTTGCTTCTCCTGCAGTGCGTTCTTTCATTGCGTGCTCAATGATGGCATCGGTGGTAGACGAGCCTTTCTTGAGCTCGATGAGGTGTTCGATCTCCTCGAAATGTGAAATGGATTGTTCTGTGAATCCCCATCCCTTCAAGCTTCCGTTTTCAATTAAAATGACGGCTTTCTCTTGGGGAGACCGACCATTTTCGATGATGGCGAAATGCTCGCTTTTGGCACAACGGACAAGGATTTCCTGCAAAGCACGGTTGTGGAAATCGACAGATTGGGTGCGCTGCGTTTTAACGCCATCGGTTCCCAATCCCATCAGTTCAGGGTCTAATTGAAACTCTTGTGCGTTCGCGTGAAGCCACGATTTGGCGTCTTCAGCCCGAAAGAAACAACGGATGGCATCGCGTGTGTGACGCTGCTGGCGCAAGGAAAGTCGCATGTATCCCAACCGATCGGTGTAAGGGACAATCGCTGTGCGCATTGGAATTGATTTTTGAGCGCGGTTGTGAATGGGCCAATTTTCTCGAATCAATTCGTCTTCTAACAGCCGAGCGATCAGTGTCGAACCGGTTGATTCCGCCTCAATTTTATAGGTATCGCGCAAAAAAGCTTGTCTCCTAGCACTGGCCATGCTTCCTCCAAAATGCGTCCGTACGCGGTGTTTGACTTTGTGAGACATTCCAATGTAGATGGGTGCGCCCGATTTGTTTAAAAACCGATAGACACCCGGTCCGCTTGGAAGTTTTTCGAAATCATCGGATTGCACGTGCTGTGGTAACCAGGATTCACGTTGGTTGCGTTCGAGCATGCGGTCCACCGTTTTGGAAGCTTCAGGTAAAGCCATCATACGATGAAACAACTCCAATGTCGCGTCGCAATCCCCCATTGCGCGGTGACGCGCGTCGTTTCCGATATCCAAATCACGGCACAAGTTCCCAAGGCTGTAACTGCCATGACCTGGCAGCAGCTTGCGCGCCATGCGGACTGTGCACAGCTTCGGGCTTTTCCAGGTTTGTCCGAGAAACTCATAGTGGCCTCGAATGAAGGAATAGTCAAATCCAACATTGTGCGCTACAAAAACGACATCGCTCAACCACTCGCGCAGCTCGTCTGCGATTTGATGAAAGGGAGGGGCTTTGGCGACCATGTCGTCATCAATTCCGGTCAGGCGCGTGATGTGCAGGGGGATGGGTGCGCCCGGGTCTACCAGACTTTCCCAGCGCTCTAGTTCCTTTTTTCCATCGGTGATGATGATGGCGATTTCGGTGATGCCATGGCCTTTGGCGTGGGAACCGGTGGTTTCTATGTCGACAAGAGCAAAACGCATGGATGGTAAATCTCCACATTATTTGACGCTTTTCGCCATTTTTTGAATGCGTCAATGAAAAAAACAGGGTTGTAGCTTTGCGGCATGTACAGGAATCGAAGTCTCGCGCTGGTGACGGTAATCGGGTTGTTGGGGTGTTCTGAACCGCAACACGACGCTGAGGGAACTCAAGCGGACCCTTTGGTGGTCGAACAGGCTTCTGTTGTTCCAGCGGTTGTCCCAGAGGCATTGGCAACAAAGCCAGAGACATATGCGAGTCTGACGAATGCCAATTGCGAGTCGTTTTTGATGGATTGGCATGATGACCACCGCGATCGCTTTGTTCGGATGACCACGGATTGGGGGGATATCGTGGTGGAGTTGTTTGATGATGTTCCCTTACACGCAGCAAACTTGCGTTACAAAGTTCACCGTGGGTATTACTCACCCACTGAGATGGTTCGAATTGTTCCTGAATTTGTGGTGCAAGGAGGCAATTCAGAAGAAGAACTTGCGCAAGAATTGCGCTGGCTAATTGGCAAGCATACGCTGCCGTCTGAATTCCGAAAAAATCGACTGCATTATCGGGGAGCGTTGGCCATGGGCCGGACGTACCAGGGAAATCCTGACAAGCGTTCATCCTCTTATGACTTTTATTTGGTGGTCGGTAGGAAGGTGTCTTCTGTGGAGCTTGCTCAACTTGAAAACGAAAAAGGTCAGACCTACACGGCCGCTCAAAAGGCTCGCTACAAGAAGGAGGGTGGAGCACCCCACTTGGATGGTGAACACACGGTATTCGGCCGCATGGTGGCGGGTTGGGATGTGCTCGATGCCTTGGCCGCGCTACCAACCGACAACAGCGATTGGCCCCTCAATCGTGTGGAGGTTCGGATGGAATTGGAGCCTTGATTCCGCCAGTTCCTGCTTCCTGTCGTAAATTTGAGCGAGATGATGCAAGCGAATACTGTGAAAACGGCCCTCCGTGTAATTTGCCTGGCAGTTGCAGGAATGGCGACCGTTGCCCAAGCGCAAGACTGGGACGATTGGGATGACCTCGATGATGCGTATGTGCCTGCGCGAAAGGGGATTGAATTTGCTTTGAATTTTGGTGTGTATCAGGGAAACCATAAAGCAGCCAATGCTTTTTACAATGGGTATGCAGGTGAGTACTATGACCTAGGGGACAATACCGCCAATCTTATGACCATTGAGCAGCGATTGGGTCTGGACAATCCCAATAGCCAGGTATGGAGTCAGGTAATGAGCTCTACTGGATTGGAAGCGGGAGAGTTCAAATACATAGAATATCCAGGGCTCTATGGGATGCGCTACACACCCGGTACGTTGATGGGTCTGCAAACGCTTTTGTTCATCAACCCTGAGAGCGCCTTTGTATTGCATGTCGATGCGATCAACGGGTTGAAATCGCAAGGAGGATGGAACATCGTTTCGTCCGATGTGGACACCGGTCAGGGATCTGAACGAAGAACAACCTACGGTATTTTCAGTGAAGAAAACCGATTCCAATTGTCATTGGGATACCGATCAGCTGCCTATATTACGGATGAGATAAGTTGGGTTTTTGAGCTGGGAGGCAGTATGTTAGCTACTCAGTTAGAAAATAATTATGTGCGGATTTTAAACAGCAATTACCAGTTGTTGACGGCTCAAGTAGGGAATCAATTTACGGGGCCAACCTCGAGCCTCACGGCCACCGGCTTTGGTGCGTATGCGGCGCTTGGCGTCGAGTTGTTTTTTGCTGAAGGCGGCAATTTGATGCTCACGGTACGTGGTAGCCGCGACCAGGTTAAAATGGGTAGCTATGAGGCCAATTTGATGCACGGGGCCCTGTACCTCACGTGGGTAATCCCACCTCAATTAGGGAACTTCGTTCGAGCGAAATTCTAACGCTTTATTTCCACTTCTTGTCCAAGCGAGCGAGCGAACGCTCAATGCATTGCCGCAGCGGAAGACTTTCCTGACCAACGGTGGAGTTCAGTTGCATCATGGCTTCTCGCACAGACACACATTCAGTCTTGTGTACAATGTGGAAGGAGGTCAGTTGAATGGCTGTGTAATGGATTCCGATACGGAGGGAGGTGTCATACATCAAATCCATCCCCAACTGCAGCAATTCAACCCGTTGCGCGTCGGTTTCCGTATCGGCCCAAAGAGGACTCCCCAGGATCTTGAAAACTTCACGCAGAACAGACGGGTCTTCGGTGTGGTCCAAGATGGTCGTCAAGGTCGATCGATGGTGCAACAGAGCCCGCTCGTCGAGCAGGTAGATATGGTGCAACATCCAAGCGGCTTTGCGCATGCCATCGCGATCCAAGCTGATGTGCCCCGTGAGAATGTCCAGCAAGCAGTCGATCCACTCCGGGTGTCTCAAAGCTTCGTTGGCCAAGGACTTGATGGAGTTGACACCCACTCCTTTCTTCAAATGCTCCGTGAACTCGTGTGGTATATGTCGCGGTAACGGCATGTGTTTCCTGAAGGCTTTTCGTACTTTGCAAGGTAAACCAACAGGCATGATGCGCATTTTTTTCCTTCTATTACTGGCTCCCTTCGGTTTCGGAGTGGCCCTCGGACAAGCTCCTGAAATTGAAATCGACTTGACCGCAACAGAGGTTCTCAGTCAAGGACAAACCGGCACCTGCTGGAGTTTCAGTACCACCAGCTTTTTGGAATCTGAAGTGTTTCGAATTTCGGGAGAATTGCAGGATTTGAGTGAAATGGCAGCCGTGCGGGTGATCTACCCTGAGAAAGTTGAGCGTTTCGTTCGGTATCAGGGGAAGCATCAATTTGGTCCTGGAGGATTGTGTCATGACGTAATCCACGCAGCAGCCGTGTATGGCTTGGTGCCGCAAAGCGTGTACCAAGGAGGGCAGGAGCCCGGTGCATACAATCACGGTGAGTTGGATGCCATGCTCGAGGGCATGGTCCAAACGATTCTCAAGCAGTCTGGTTCCATTTCGCCTGCGTCTTTTGACGCCATCGAAGCGACATTGGATGCGTACTTGGGGCCGTTGCCTCAGGAATTTGAAGTCAATGGTAAAATGGTCACGCCCATCCAATGGCGCGATCAGCTGGGAATCCATCCATCCGAGTACGTTTCATTGACCTCATTCACACACCACCCGTTTGGGCAGGAGTTCATCTTGGAAGTTCCGGACAACCACGCGCACGGAGCTTTTCTCAATGTGCCACTCGATGCGTTGGAAGCCACTGTCAACAATGCCTTGGACCAAGGTTATACTGTCGCTTGGGATGCCGACGTTAGCAACAAGGGGTTCTCGTTTCGCAATGGCTGGGCGATCATGCCGGAAATGGCCAAGACATCGGAAGAGTGGAAGACCCTCGATGCCATGCCTGCGGAGCCGGCTGTGGATCAAGCAGCGCGCCAGAGGGATTTTGACTCCCAATCCACTACCGACGATCACCTGATGCACATCGTAGGCCGCGCCAAGGATGCACAAGGCCGCTCGTATTTCATCATTAAAAATTCATGGGGCGATGGCAATGCCTTTGGAGGCCGCCAATTTGTGTCCATGGAATATTTTCGTCACTATACAATCGGGGTGATGTTACACTCTGATGGCCTGCCTGCTTCTGTTGTAAAAATGCGCCCCCAACCCGCCAAAAAGAGCGCCAAAAAAGGCAAATGAGTGCCCCTTTTTGAAAGAGGTGAAAAAGGATTTGGTAGAGAACTAAGAGTTGGTATCTTTGCCCCCCGTTTGGACCGAATGGTCTACGGGAAATGGCTGTGTAGCTCAACTGGATAGAGCACCTCACTACGGATGAGGAGGTTTGGGGTTCGAATCCCTACACGGTCACCAAAGAGAAAGCCTGTATCACAACGATACGGGCTTTTTTTATGCGTAAACCTCATGACCGTTGTACCGTGTACGTCCGAAAATGGACATGTGGTCATGCTCGACGGACCAATACGCATTGGCGCGTGTGTCATTGTCTTTGAGCCGTGTAAAGTATTCATCCACGAAACCATCGCGGGTGGAAATCTTCGGTGCTAAGTCGAGAAATCGGATTAAGTGTTTGGGGTCTTTGGGTGGAATGCTCACAACGTTCGGACGGTGTAATTGTTTGGAATGCCTGTTTGGGGTTTTGATTGGTCGGTCATAGCCTGACCAATGGACATGATGAGTGAAACAATACCGTCGATTTTATCGCCTGACTTTTCCTTGTCAGGTTTGATGTTGCCCGATGGGTCCATCCTCAACACGACAATCCCGAACATCCATCGGATCACGGGACCACCGCGCTTCTGTCTCAGGCATCAGATTCGAAAATTGGCTTGACTCTTTCAGCTTGAATAATTCGTCGGACAAGATCAGTTTCTTGAAATTCTGGGAGTACTCTTTGATGTAAAATGGATTGGGGATGGCATCTCCATTGACATTGTGGAATGCATTAGTCACATTCACAAAACCTAACTTCGCTGTGGTCTCATGTAGCCTTGCTTCGCTGAGTTCATCGCTGATATATGCGCGGCAAGTACCCAAGAATTTACTTGATTTACTCGTGCCTTGAGTTGGATGCGCCTTAAGATGCTTCACCAATTCTTCAGAGAACGGAACGGCTAACTCTTCTAGTGAAATCTCGGTCACTTCAGATTGAGCAAACTTCAGTAGACTCTTCGCAAATGCAAATTTGTAGCTCGCTGAGTTTCTGCCAAACAAGATGATTCCCCGCCATTGCTGTTCGAGACTTGGGTCGTTTTCGTGGAACTGAATCATAATTCAGGCAAGATAGCAGTTCGGCCTACACTCCCTCAAAATCCATGATCAAAGGCATGTGATCACTGTCCTCTAACCATTCCTTTGGATTACCAACCGACATCGTAGAAAGGCGTTCGCAAAACCATTCACTTGCAAAGCAATAATCGATGTGAAAAGGCTTCTCCTCATTGTATGAGAAGAATAATGTGGCTTGGCTCTCCTGACCTTGTTCTTCTGCAAAGTGTTCGTGATATGCGCTCTTTATACCATGCTCATCCAGCGCCTTCACTATGTTGGAATGATTCGATTTTCGCCCCTTGCGATCCCATTTTGAACTGCTATTGAAGTCCCCAGCTATGATGATTTTCTCCTCTGACAGAAGAACGCTGTAGGATGTTAACGCCTTCCACATTCTAACTCCATAATTGCTGTGACTTGACGGCTTTTGCGACCAGACAGCGAAAAGAACAAACGACATATCGCCCTTGCTCACACGCAGAGGCACTACATAAGGAATGGCAGGTTCACACTCCTTAATTGCTTCCAATCGCCAACCGTTGAAAGCCAGAATACCCAGTCCCTTATGCTTGTTTTTACCCACCCAATGGGCGTCGTGGAAATGAACACCTTTCGCCGAAAGTTTTGACGGCTCTTCGCATTCAGGCAACACCAAGAGATCAGGCTTCATCGCAAGGACCCTTTCAGCTTTGGTTCGAAATGATTGATGGCAATTCCAAGAGATGATCTTCATGGTGCCAAGGTAAAAAACCAAACCAAACTATTTCCCTAAGGAACTGGTGTGCGGTTTGGTCTTGTGATTTCTACTCTTTGTAAGCCGTTGATGCTCTTTGGGTTATATTAGCTGTAACCAAATTGATTGTGATGCTACGAATTTTTCTGTGTTGGACTTTGCTGATGTGCTCCTCAATTTTTGGACTTGCTCAATCAACTAGTACGATTTACGAAATCCAAGGTCAACAATTTACATCTCCGTTCATTGGGTTAACTGTAACCACCACTGGAATCGTGTCAGCAAACAATGTAACCTCATCAACGGCAGGATTCATTGGATACTTCGTTCAAGATGGCTCTGGACCTTGGAATGGTGTGTATGTCTATGACAATACACACGCCCCTGAGATTGGAGATGAAATCATCATCGAAGCGGAAGTTCAAGAGTATTTTGATGTTACAGA
>JAPKAW010000300.1 GCA_028825055.1 Flavobacteriales bacterium
TAAGCGAGCAAAAGCCTGAATTTCTGATTGTTCGAGCCTCAGCAGGTTCAGGAAAAACCTTTCGGTTGGTGCAAGAGTATCTACGCTGTTGCTTGCAAACCGATGATCCGACCTACTTCAGGAAAATCCTGGCCATCACTTTTACGAATAAGGCGGCACAAGAAATGAAGGACCGCGTCCTGCGCGATGTGCAAGCTGTAGCTGAAGGTGAAGGGGTCATGTTTGAAATGCTCCAAGAGGTTTTGGATGTAGAACCAGAGGAAATGCAAAGGCGAGCGAATGCGCTGGGGGAAAGCATGCTCTTTCGCTACGAGGATTTTGGCGTTATGACCATTGATAGCTTTGTAAATCGGTTGGTGCGAAGTTTTGCGCGCGATTTGGAATGGGATGAGGCGTTTCAAATTGAGTTGGATGAGGACCAGTTGATCGATCAAGCTGTGGGACGTGTTTTGAGTCGGGTGGGCCTTCCGGGCGAAGAAGCGTTAACCTCTATGTTGGAAGGATTTGTGAGGCAACAAGTCGATGAAGAGCGCAATGCGATGCTCCGATCGCAATTGGTGAAGTTTGGAAAGCAGGTGACGCGAGAACATATGCAGCCTGTTTTAAGGGCTCTACCTCCTGATGAATGGCCCACAGAGCGTTTTGGTCAGTATCGGAAGGAAATCAAGGCTTATTTAAAGGAAACCTTTTCGAAACCGATTGAAAAGGCCAAACAAGCCCAGAAGGCCATTCTTGATGCGGGCTTGACCGCTTCGGATTTTTCACATGGGGCGCTGCCAAGTTGGCTTGAAAAGGTAGCGACGGGTCAGGGAAGAGATGCGGCGCTCGGAGTGCGGTTGACAACCCAATTTGAATCCGCTGGGTTTGGGAAGTCCAAGACAGCACCAGCCACATTGGAAACGTTGGAAAGTCTCGGCCCTGTGTTTCAAGCAGTTCATGATGCGTGGGAGTCTGTGCATGCCGGAGAAGCTGGGCAAAAACACAAGCTGTTGGCTCACCTTCAAGAAAGGGCAAGTCTCATTGGAACGTTGGCATTGATTCGAGATGCGTTGGAGGAAGTTCAAGTGGAGTCCAATGTGCGATTGCTCTCCTCGTTGAATCGAGAGATTGCTGATTTGGTAAGAGACAATCCAGCGCCCTATATTTTTGAACGGTTAGGCAACCGATACCAGCACATTTTTATCGACGAATTTCAGGATACGTCCATCACCCAGTGGCACAATTTGGTGCAGTTATTTGAACACATTTTATCTACGCGTCACATGGGGATGGTTGTGGGTGATGGAAAACAAGCGATTTACCGATGGCGCAATGGCAATTATGAGCAGTTGCAAGCTTTGCCGAATTTGATTGACAATCCGGGGCCTGTTCTTTTAGAAGCCGCAGAATCGTTGAAGCGGAGCGCGAAGCCGTTAAACTTAGAAAACAATTTTCGCTCAGGGAAAGCCATTGTCGCGTGGAACAATAGACTTTTTAGGCGAATTCAGGGCGTACTTCCAAGCGACTTGCAGTCGGTTTACGACGCTCCGGATCAAGTGGCTATGAAGAAATTTGAGGGGGCGGTACATGCCACATGTTTGGTGGATAAAAAAGTGGAAGATCGAGAACGGAAACGGCATGATTGGGTGCTGCAGAGAATTCTAAAGCATACCGGAGGACAGTTGATAAAAACTGAAGGCCAAATGCGATTCCAACCCACGGATTCAGAAGGCCATTTCAAGCTTTCAGACATCGCGGTATTGATGCGCAAAAACAGAGATGGCGCAGCGCTCGCGCAATTCTTATTGGATCACGGTATAACGCCATTTACTTCAGAAAGTTTGCACTTGGGTAGACACCCTGCACCACGTGGGGTGATTGCACTGCTTCGAAGCGTTTTGGAACCCCTCAACCAGGTACATGTCATTGACTTTCTTCAGTGTTTCACGGCACTGCATCCTGAGACTGATGAAGCGAAGTGGTTGTGGGAACATCATGAGATTGAACGTTTTGTCTCTGCGGATGGTCAAGAACGCGAACGTGGCGTGATTCACTCAGAGACTTTGCTCAAAAAGCTGGTCCCTGAATTGAAATTGGAAGAACGAAGTGCAGAGCCTTTGGTGGCCCTTATTGGCCATTGCTTTGACGCACTGGGTTGGAGTAAAAGTCATCCGGCCTATGCAGAGGGATTGTTGGAATTGGCTCATGAAGTGAGCGGTCAGCGCAGATCTGGATTGCCGGCTTTCATTGAATCCTGGGACCGTAGAGGCCACAAACGGAGTATTCGCGTCAGTGGAGCTCAGGGTGCCGTTCAAATCATGACACCGCATAAAGCGAAAGGCTTGGCTTTTCCGATTGTGATTGCCCCGATGGTTCACGATAAAATAGCAGCGTTTAAAGACGAGCTCCCTGTGTTATTGGATCAGAAAAAGTATGGACTTCCTGCGGCATTGCTCCGCGATTCTGATTTAAAGGACACAGAGTTGGGAGCGGAACGGCAGCGAGAAATCGACCGCACGTTACTCGACGGATTGAATGTGGCGTATGTGACCTCAACGCGTCCAATCGAACGGCT
>JAPKAW010000301.1 GCA_028825055.1 Flavobacteriales bacterium
ATTCAATATTCAAGCCTACAGACGTGCCACCAACATCATGAGCACCTCGGTTTCCTGCTTCCATTACACCGGGACCACCCCCCGTGATGACGCCGTATCCGCGTTCACTCAATTGTCGGGCGACTTCCCGAGCTTGGTTGTAGACAACAGAATCCTCCGCCATGCGCGCAGAGCCATAAATGCTAATGCACGGTCCAATGCGCTGGAGTCTTTCGAACCCTTGGACGAACTCGCCCATGATCTTAAAAATTGACCAACTGTCATTGGTTTTTGACTCGTTCCAATCTCTTTGCTTATATCCTTTCTTCATCCTATGTATGTTTATTCTGCCGCAAGCGCCGTTTGTAAAAATGGTGCAGTTGCACTCCGTTTGCAAATCGAAACATCTTCTGGAGTTCCTGTAGCGACAATTTCGCCTCCCGCTTGACCTCCATTGGGTCCGACATCGATGAGGTGATCGGCGACTTTAAGTACATCGATGTTGTGTTCAATAACCAAGACCGTATTCCCTTGATCTACAAGTCTTTGTAGTACATTGATGAGCATTTGGATGTCCTGAAAATGCAAACCGGTGGTGGGTTCATCTAGCAAGTAAATGGTGCTTCCTGTGCTCACGCGGGCCAGTTCAGTTGCCAGTTTCACACGCTGAGCTTCTCCACCAGAGAGGGTCGTTGATTGTTGCCCCAAGGTAATATAACCCAATCCGACATCTTGCAATGTCTTGGTCAATCGCTTGAGTTTGGGAAAGGCCTCGAAAAAGACAACCGCATCATTGACGGTCATGTCCAAGACATCGGCAATGGATTTACCACGATACCGTACTTCTTGCGTTTCACGGTTGTAGCGTTTCCCCTTACAGGTTTCGCAGACGACATGTACATCCGGTAAGAAATTCATCTCAATCGTCCGCAAGCCGGCACCTTTGCATTCTTCGCAGCGTCCTCCAGATACATTGAAGCTAAACCGCCCGGGCTTGTAGCCTCGGATAGCAGCCTCCGGAAGTTTGGTGAACAGCGTTCGAATTTCGTTGAACATTCCGGTGTACGTGGCAGGATTAGAGCGTGGTGTTCTCCCAATGGGACTTTGATTGATCGCGATCACCTTGTCCGTATGCGCCAAGCCAGTGATCTTACTGTAAGGAAGTGGCACCTTGGTTTCTTCGTAACAATGGTTGTGCAGTATCGGATACAACGTCTGGTTGATTAAACTGCTTTTGCCGCTTCCGCTCACTCCGCTGATACACGTCAATGTGCCCAACGGAATTTTGAGTTTAACCGACTTAAGATTGTTGCCCGTGGCTCCTGTGAGGGTGAGGAATTTTCGATTGCCTTTTCTTCTTTTTACTGGGATGGCAATGCGCAGTCGCTTGGTCAAATATGCCGCCGTGGAGCTGTCTCCTTTCAAATGGGAGAGGGGGTCTCCTTGTGCCACAATTTGCCCGCCGTGAATCCCTGCTCCGGGGCCAATGTCAATGAGGTGATCCGCTGCTAGCATCATCTCCTCATCGTGTTCAACCACCAAAACAGAATTCCCCGCGTCCCGTAGGGCTTGTAGACTTCTAATTAAACGAGAATTGTCACGCTGGTGCAACCCAATACTGGGCTCGTCCAAGATGTACAGGACTTCGGTCAATTTGCTGCCGATTTGAGTCGCAAGGCGGATGCGTTGTGCTTCGCCTCCAGAAAGCGTCCGTGCTGAACGGTCCAAGGCCAAGTACTCTAGACCCACATCTACTAAGAACCCCAGTCGACTCCGGATTTCCTTGAGAGGCTCTTTTAGGATGGTTTTTTGCCGTTCGGACAGTTGGGGTTCCAAGTCATTGAACCAAAGGGAAAGCGATTTCAAGTCCATGTGCCCCAATTCAGCAATGTTTTTGCCGGCCAATTTGAAGTGCAAACTGATGTCGCTCAAACGTGAGCCATTGCATTCAGGACACATTCGTTTTTTCATGAACCGTTGCGCCCATCGTTTCAGAGGAATGGAATTGCCTTGTTCGGCTGCTTTTTCGATGGTAGCAATCACGCCATCCCATCGCACATTTGTAGGTTTAAAGCCGCCCTTGCCCTCCAGCGTCACCAAGGTGTCTGACCCATATAAAAGTTGACCAATAATGGCTTCGTCGAGGTCTTGAATTTTGGTTTTGAGTGTCAATCCTTCCCGCTTTAACAAGGCCTCAATGATATTCAAGGCGCGTGAGCTCTTAAGATCCCCGAGGGGTGCAATTCCGCCAGCAAAGATACTTTTGGAGTGATCCGGTACAATGAGTGCAGCGTCTGCCTCGGCGATTTGGCCTAAACCATTGCAATGGGAGCAAGCTCCATAAGGGGAGTTGAAGGAGAATAGGTTGGGTTCTGGATCAGGATACGCGAGTCCCGTTGTGGGGCACATCAAATTGCGGCTAAAGTGCCGCAGTTCAACGCCGTCATGGAGTAGAACACTCATGGAGCCTTTGCCCATGGTCAGCGCAGTGCGAACAGACCGGAGTATGCGAGTATCATCCCCCAGGGAAACGGCTAAGCGGTCAACAACCAATTCGATGTCATGCACC
>JAPKAW010000040.1 GCA_028825055.1 Flavobacteriales bacterium
TCTGGGCATTCGGGTGGCTCTCTCGGGTGTAAGCACCGCTGGAGCGCTGGCAAACCTCGAGGAAGAAACTCCATCGATGCATTTCGATCGCAGACACGCGGATGCCGATGCGGCTTGGGAACAAGCACTTTCTCGCGTGAACATTGAACCGTTGCGCACAGAAGATGCTATGACGTTTTACACGGCGTTGTACCACAGCATGCTGAGTCCCGTTTTGTATGAAGATGTGGACGGCCAATACCGCGGATTGGACCAGAACATTCACACTTCGGATGGCTTTACGAATTACACGGTCTTTTCGCTTTGGGACACCTACCGCGCACTGCATCCTTGGATGAACTTGACGCAGCCTGAGCTTGCTTCTGACATGGTCCAGAGCATGCTCGCCCATGCCCGGGAAAGCGCGCACGGTATGCTGCCCATTTGGAGCCATCAAGCCAATGAGAATTGGTGCATGATCGGTTACCACGCTGTTTCGGTATTGGCCGATGCTGTGGCCACCGGCGTTCCCGGAATCGACTTGAATGAAGCCTTGAACGCTGCCGTTCAAACCGCCAAAGTTCCCTACTTCGACGGACTGGGGGATTATATGGAGTATGGCTATGTCCCGGATGATTTGAGCCATTCCTCGGTATCCAAAACGCTGGAATACGCCTATGATGACTGGTGCATCGCGCGGCTTGCAGAGGCCGCGGGAAATGCGGATGTCATGGCTGAATTTGACTTGCGTGCTTCTAGCTACCGAGCCGTTTGGGATGCCTCGAGTGGATACATGCGCCCGCGGCTTGCGGACGGAACATTCCGAAAGGAGTTTGATCCACTGGACACCCACGGACAAGGGTTCATTGAAGGCAATGCCTGGAATTATGGGTTGTATGTTCCACACGCCAGCGACTCCTTGGTCGCCTGGCATGGGGGACCCGAAGCGTTCATCTCCCATCTAGATTCTCTGTTCACCATGGAGTTGGACGATCGCTACTTCGCACACACCGAGGACATCTCACGCGATGGGATCATCGGCAACTACGTCCACGGCAACGAACCCGGACACCACATCGCTTACCTCTACAATGCTGCCGGTGCACCCGAAAAAACACAGCAACGCGTGCGCATGATTTGCGACCGCATGTACGGACCGGATGTCAATGGGCTTTGTGGAAATGACGATGCGGGGCAAATGTCCGCGTGGTATTTGTTTAGCGCTTTGGGATTCTACCCGGTCGCTCCCGGTTCGGGATGGTATGAATTGGGAAGTCCTGCGGTTTCCAGAGCGACGTTGCAACTGGGGACTGACCGCATCTTGAACATTGAAACGGAAGGCAACGCGGTCGACCGATTTGTCGTGGAATCCGTGTACTGGAATGGTGTTCGCATCGCGGGCACACGCATTCACGCTAAAGAACTGACCCAAGGCGGTACATTGAAATTCGTTTTTCAAAATGAGTCCAAGACGGCTGGAACAAAGGCGTCCACTCGGCATGCTTTACCTCCGGATGGATGCGACTTAAATTTAACGTTAAAAGACTCTAAAGCAAAAGATTGGCTCATCTTGTCTCACCTGAATTTTAACAGAGGAAGCTATGTGATTTCGCCCAACGACCCTCAAAACATGTTGGGTCGCTTCCAACTTTTCGTCGAAGACAACGCCTTCATCCAGTTGGCTCAAACCACCACGGAATGGCCTTCGCCTAGCCTCATCGAGGAGCCATTTGGACACCCCGATATTTCCGTAGCACAGCTCCCAACGTTGTATCGCCAATCGTTTGAAGTGCGTTCACAAACTGACTTCGTTGTGCATGGACACGCGTCATTTATTTTGGAACCCTCTTGCATCTTCTACCGCCTGGATTTTGAATTGACCCAAGCCGATGGGGTTCTTGAAATCCAAACACACACATTGCACCCAGCCTCTCCTCCCAACATCACCTGAATACCATGGCCCTCACTCCCACCACCGATCTCCCCCTCGGCTTCAACGCTCCGCACTTCCAACTTCCCAATGCTATCGATGGCGCGATGCTTTCGTCACAAGAATTGATGCAAGACGGGCCGACCGTCGTGATGTTTATCTGCAACCACTGCCCTTTTGTGGTGCATCTGTTGGACGGCTTGGTTGCTTTCGGAAATGACATGCAAGCGCTCGGCGTCAACGTCATTGCTATTTCCAGCAACGATGTCAGCACCCATCCACAAGATGGATTCGCCTTGATGAAGGCATTGGCCATCGAAAAGAACTTCCCCTTTCCCTATCTCTACGACGAAAACCAGGCCGTGGCGCGGGCCTATGATGCAGCATGCACTCCTGATTTTAGTGTGTTTGACGCCGATCAAATGTGCATATACCGCGGCCAATTTGACGCTTCACGTCCCGGCAACGGCATCCCTGTGACAGGTCACGATTTGCGCGACGTTGTGCGCACGATGCTGGCAGGCCACGAGGTTGCCTCAACTGGCCAAATCCCTTCCATGGGATGCAACATCAAGTGGAAATAAAAACTTTAGGCTTTCAAAACCGAAGCAGCCTTGTGCTCGCGCCATTCCTTGCGCTCTTCCTTCGATAGGAATGTCCATGCGACAATCCGTGTGGACTTGTTGCCCGTTCCCATGGGAATCGTTTTGATTTCGACGGGCTTGATCGCATTCAATTCGTGATACAGTGCCTTGAGGTGCGACTGTTTGGATACCAGAGAGGAAAACCAAAATACATTTTTAGCGAAACTGCGGCTTTCCCGCATCATCGTTTGGATGAACTTCACTTCCCCTCCTTCGAAGATCAACTCCTTTGCAATTCCGGAGAAATTCAACATCGGACTTTGCTGTTGACCCCCCGTAAGATTGCGCGTCTTGCGCAGAGTTCCTTGAATGGCATCTTCAGCGCTAGCGTGAAAGGGCGGATTGCACAGAACCGCGTCCACGCGGTCCGTCGGCTTCAGCATTCCATGAAAAATCCGCTTTCCTTCCGGTTGGAGTCTCAAGTCCAAGTTGTTTAGCAAACCCAGATTCCCTGCCTTGATGGCCTCCGCAGAGGTCAAGGATTCCTCCGAGACATCCGATCCTATGAAGGACCACCCGTATTCCACAATTCCGACAATCGGATAGATCGTACTCGCCCCAACTCCAACATCCAAACAGGTTGTCTGTGGTCCCTCGGGGATGGAACCGAAATGGTTTTCTCGCAGCACATCGGCGATGTAGTGCACATAATCCGCTCGTCCAGGAACTGGAGGACACAGGTTCTTGTCGGGAAAATCCCACGTTTCTAAACCATAATTGTGAAGGATCAGGGCGCGGTTGAGCAACTTAACCGCTTCGGGCTTGGTGAAGTCAATCGTATCGTCACCCGACTTGCTTTTTTTGACAAATGCCGCCAATGCTGGAAGACAAACGACCAACGCGGCGACGTCATAGCGATCGCGGTTGCGGTTGCGCGGATGCAGTCTGGGACTGTCTGGTTTCGATTTTACAGGAGGCACAGGGCAAGGTACGCACGTTGTCCGGAAGGCTTGTCATCGCACCATGTGTCGGGTTAATTAATTCACAACGCCGCTTGAATAGATAATTAAAAGCACCTGACTTCCATTGCTTTAAAATTTGCAACTCACACGTTACTAACTCTTTATTTATTTTTAGGAAACATCCTATTCCAACGCTCGCCGGCCACCCCACTCCACTTAAAGAGAAGAGAAGGGAAGACTTCGCATTGAAATTGCGGGTAAATCCTATGCTAACACCAAAAGGACTTAAGGCAAGACCCACCCCATATCACGCAAATTTCGTCTGAACTGGAATTGGACTCTTGTGCTGGACGCGTTTGATTTGACTGAAAGAGGACCCCCTTCCCCCGCAAAAACGCTCAAAGCAATCGTTTTGAACTGAAACATAAAACGTCATTAAAGACCTTTAAGACGGAAATATTCGATCTCCGAAATTGCAGTGAAGCCGTTCGATTCCTTTACGAATTCATGCTATTTCGTCCCGGATAAGACCTGTCAACTTCGCGTATTAAACCGAATCCCCCCCATTTTCAAACGAGTTGTTTTGACTCATTGGAGGAATAACGATGCGCTCTAACGCAGAATTCTTTCTCGCATCTCCGGAGAAACGAGGCAACTCTCCTCCTTTTGTTTGAAGAGCGAATGGCGTCGTGTTGCGACAAACTGATAGGCCCAACTAGTCATCAAACGAGCTCCGATACTCCATGGCATTCTTAGCATATTGGCCAACGCACGAATGGCGGCAGCTCCCTCGTGAACCTGGCTGCGCTCGTCGAGAAAGACAACACCTTGAAGCGGAGGAGTTCGAAGTGATTCTGACAAAAGCTTTTCAGCGGTTTCCCCTTGCAATGGAGCAAAATAAAGAGAACGCCCCATTCCCTCATGCTGGGCGAGCCACTGAACACTCTTTTGACAAAAGAGGCATGGTCCATCAAAAAACACGATTGACTGGTTCTTTTGATTCTCATCCATGACCTTACAAACTCAACGCGAAGGGCTGTAACTAATGGCCAAGCGAACATTGCGACCATCAGCTGGTAAAATCCCAGGACCTGGGTACGCCAATGCTCTTCGAGTAAAATACATGGTATTCGTTGCGTTGTTGACCTTCAACCCCAAGTGCAATCCGCGATTGCCTAAATTTCTTCCAACCGCTAAATCCAGCGTATACCGACTTGGGATTTCTCCATAAAGCGCATTGGGAGTTCTAATAGCATTCGTGGCCTCTGTGAATTGAGATGCCGTCCCATCAAAGTGAACCTGGACATGCCATTGACGCGTATTCCATGTAGCCGCTAACCGCGATGTCCATTGCGGCACAAATTCAACTTGCTTTCCTTGAATGGCGTCTAAGCCTCCTTCTAAGTATTCACTGTGCATGTATGACCCTGTCAATTGAACGGTCACATTGTTCGTTTCATCTCCACTCAACATCCAGTTTTTACTGATTGCAGCCTCCACCCCCACTGTCCTTGCATTGGATAAGTTGGTTCTCAACAAGACAGGGCGTTCAATTAAAACAGGATCAGGAACCGTTGTCGTAATCAAGCCAATCTTATCCCGATACCACAATCCAAAGACCCCCACATCAAGGCTTAAAACGTTTGACTTTTTACGAAAACCCAAATCCACATTGTAGCCTCGTTCATCCTTGATTTCTGGATCAATGACAACCCCGAGGTTGCTCAATTGGATGTCCGAGAAATTGATGGCTCTATAGTTGGCCACTGCATTTCCATACATCTCGACACCTCGGCCAGCAAGCCACGAAAAACCTACCCCTGGAAGGAGTACTCCTCTGCTTCTTCGCTCATAGGATGAAAACAACGAGTCCTCCACAATTCCTCCCGCTCCATTGTAAATAACTTCCCTATACACCCCTTCTGCCTCCGATTCTATCCACTCCAATCGCAGACCTGGAGTCAAAGAGAGTCTCTCTCCCAATGCAACAATCGCTTGCGCGAAAGAAGCGACCTGCTTGTTTGGCAAACGATAGGTTGAGCCATCCACCTCATCAGGTGTTAGAAAAGAGAAATCGGCATCCCCGCCCGAAGTGCCAAGACCCTGGCTCATATCGTTGTTACCCGAATACGCTTGCAGCCCTAAAACAAGGGCATGCCATTTATCTGAACCTATTTTCTCCCAGCGACGAGTCGTGCGAATATCTGTACCGACAGACTTGAAACCACCGTCGATCAAACCGCGTTCTTGAAGAGGATCCACACGATTTGGAGTCCCCAAGAAACCAAGCGAAACGCGTGATGCTATTAAACCATGAACCTTCAAATGGACCTCCCAGGGAGATTGAGAAGGCTGCCAATGCGCCTGGGTTGAAGCCAAGTTCCAAGCTACTTTGAACCAGTTCCTCTCCCGGTTAGATGCCCGTGGATTCATAGCAAACTGTGCATCTGTTAAGCCTCCTGACTGCTGTTCTTGGCGTCGCATCCATGAAAACTGATGTTCCAATGTCAGAACTCCATTTTCCCCTGCAAACCGTTGTTTCAACGAGGCAAAAGCTGTCGTACTCTCAAAGTCTGAATGCGGTCTCCAACCACTTCCTCTTCGATGATCCACCGACACCAACACCGCTGTGTTTTCACCTCCTTTTTTAAAAGTCGTTCCCCACATTTGATGCCCGACAAATCCACCCTGATTCGGAGCATATGAAGTCGTTGAAGAAATTCCTTTTACTTGAGCCCTCTCATTCCAATCTGCCGATTCCATTATGAAGTTCAGCATTCCTCCAAGTTGCGAGCCATATTGAAGCGCATTGGCCCCCATTACGTGCTGAATCGACTGAACCATCTGTAACGGCGGAGTATAGTACGCTTCGGGATAACCCAATGGATCAGCCGCTATGGGGATTCCATTTTGACGCATGCTCATGTGCGAAGATCGATTGGGACTTAGACCACGCACCCCAACACCCAACTGCAAACCTGCACCGTCACTTTCCCAAACGTTAGCGCCTGGAAGACCGGAGAACACATTTCTCGCTTGAAATTCACCAGGAACTGCCAACTGCTTTGCAGGTCTTAAAACGGTGCTTTTCATGCCACGATACACCCCCCCATCGCGCAAAGCTCCCATCCATTCGACGCCCACATCTCCTCCTTCAATCTTAGCTTCATTGAGAATAACCGTTGACGATTGCAAAACATAGACGCACGGGTTTTCGACATCACACTCTCCCAAAGAGCTTGTTTCCAAAGGCACAAAACCAATGGCAGAAATGAGCAATTTTATATTGGAAGTGATGGAGGAGTATTGAAACCTTCCAAAGGTATCCGTTGATGTTAGCGCCTCCTTTCGCCCCTTTGTATTCACCAAGAAAACGGATGCTCCTTCAATCGGATCGGCCGCTTCCGTTACAACCACAGCGTGGAGCGTTTGTGACCGAATCCCATCTTCATCATCTTGACCAAACAAAGTTGTGCCAGAAAAAACCCAAGACAAGCCAAAGACCAAGCAAAAGATTCTAATGGAAGCGTGAAAAGACGTTGTATTCATGACGTTACCAGCCATTTGACTCCTTAAAAGACGCCCTGATTTCACGCAAGTCCATTGGACGAATGATGGAGTCCATTGGCATTAAATAATCGCTGCGCTTGGTCCCTTTATTAACGGTTCGCAAATCTACGTAAGGGTTCACAAACAATTGAGACCTTCTCCCATTCAAACTAACCCAAACTTCACTTCGCACCCGAACCTTTTCTCCAATGCGTTCTTCCCATGCATCTCCAATGATGTGACCAAAGTCGACGATCATATCAGGCTGGGTGCTCATCGCTTTTTGTTGATTCGGGGAAAGCCAATCATCGATATTCACTTCCTGTTCGTCACCTCTTTCATCAACAATGTAAAATGTTGCCCACCCCGCCTTCTCCATTAGCATCACTCGCCAACTAAAGCGGTAGCCTTGCTCATGCCAAAACAAGACCCCAGGCGATGCGATGCTGCGGAGCGGAATCACAGCTTGAATCAAGAGAAAACCCAATGCCATTCCAAAGCTCCACCTTCTTGGTATGAGAGAGCCTTTCGTATTTGACACACCTTGACCCTGAGACAAATCTTCTTTGTTTAGCGCCCTCAATAAAAACGTTCGAAAACGAGCTATGGACATCAAAAATTGATTGTGCCATTGATCCGTGAAAAACACGGTGGTGCATGCTATCATCACCCAAGGAAAAACACCAATTGGGAACAAAACCCACGTCAACACATGAAAGAGGACAAGAACAGGATAGAAGTACTTTCGAAATCGCGCCACGATTAATCCAATGGGGCTAACTAGATCAAATATTGCTCCAGCCCAACTGAATGCGAAGGCTACCCACCTTTGTTCAAACAAACCTCCTATCACAGGCATTCCACTATGCTGGGGCAACCAGATAGCCAAAGGCAAAGCTTGGGTCATCCAGTCTGAGTTTAGTTTGGAAAAACCGGCGTAGAAATAGACAAGACAGAGCAACAAACGAGGCGTCCATATAAAATACCACGGCGCCACCCCGCTAGATTCCTTTGAAGGAATAAAAGCCAACAACAGCGCCATCAATGACACGAAGTAGTAGTGATTCAGATAGTTGGACTTATCCAACAATTCAACATAGGTGAAGCAAAAGAAAAACAGCGCTGCTGCCCATTGATGCCATTTTTCAAAAAACATCCCAATACTCCCCAAAATCATACCTGAAAAAAGGAAAATCGTCCCAACATCATTGGGGCGAGGGAGCCAACTGAACCCATCAAAAGGAAACAAAACAATGGGATCCAACAATTGAGTTGATACCCAGCCTCTCAAAATAAAACGAAGCGAACTAAAGAGCGTCAGAAGCGCAAACATTCTGCGCAACGTGACAAGCGGAGCAATATCTAAATCATCTGACAGTTTATAAGGCTTCATCATCCCTTAAGAGCCCCCGTCAAATTGATTAATCACCATCATTGTCTTGGTATGTAATTAAGATCCCTAAAGAGGACATCATGTCTACTTTCCAGAGAACAACCAAAGCCTGTAAATCAGCATAGACATCAAACGCCTCCTGTTGATTTGTCGTAACATAGAGAGACAAAGGGTCTTGCAAAGAAAGCACTGATTGCAACGCAATATCCAATTGCGTCTCAATGTCATTATTCAAACCGGCACCGTATTCAAAATCGCCGTAAGCATTGAGATAATCATCTAAGCCAAGTTCCGCACTGTTTGCTGTCTTGGCATTGCCATGATAGATTAAATCTGCCATCACCATGGCCTCGAACATCAAATCAACACTCCAATTCGAAGCATATACAGCTTCGACAAGCCCTGGCCTCGGCGTCTGAGTAAACGTGCTAATCCCGCTCGGTAAACCCAATTTGTTTTTACGAACGTCGGCCTCAAAGACACGATTAAATGCATTTAAAACCTCTCCCATAGAGCTCCCCATCTCCACACCATCAGAGGCTTTGAAAGAATCCAGATAATTGCCAGTCCAAGTAGCATGCACCGAGGAAACCTCCGCGTTCAAGTATTCAGCAATGCGACTCGCATGGGCCCCACGCAAAGGATTATCGGCCATCTCTTGTGCAGTTCCTGCGGCACTCTCATTTGCGTTGAGTAAGTAGTCAAGAGCAGGCAATCCAATGTTATCAAGGGTCACAGGAGTGCCTGGTATCCAGTTTTCTTCCGAAATGGCCAACTCAATCTTGTCTCCATCTGTTGGATAACTATTCACCGTTTGAGACAAAGCTCGATTGCTTGCTGGGCCAAAGTCAAAGAAAGCAACGCGCTGCCATTGCAAGTAGGTACGCTTCAATTGCTCACGTGTCAAAATCACTTGACTTTCAGAAGGGTCAGAAATCAATTGGTCACACGCCACGTGCAGTTCCGCTGACAACTCAACCATTTGAGCATACTCGGAGACGATAATTTCGTCTCCGAGATGCTGCAAATAAGCAGACCGATCAAAATCGATCTCGGAATCCATTCCATCAGGGTCACAACCGCTCAAGATGACCAAACATAACAATCCTGTAAACAGGCTTACTTTGAAGTGATTCAATGTCATTTCCACTGAGGATAATAGATTCTAATAACGACTTACAACCCTTCTGCAATAGATGCTGAAATGCCCAAAGCTGCAGCGACTGCATCACGAGCATCCGTAATGCTTCCTGTAGTTACGTTGTAAAAATCATCTCCCAAATTGCTGAGGATGGTATTCGATGCAGACAGATCAACAGACGTGTTCGCTCCATAAGGCAACGCCATGATGAACGCTTTTGCCTCCGACAGTTCGTGATTTCGAAGAGCATCGTCTCCGAAGTTTTCAATCGCACCGTTCAAATAGTGAATCGCTGTTCCGCCTGCAACAAGCTCCAATTCTTCTCGAATAACCTCAATCTGTTGGTCTCGGACTGTCATGTCATCCGCAACAATCGCCGCTCGTCCCAAACGGAAAGCAGCAGACAACTTTGATGCAGACTGAAGCTCTGAAGTCTCTAGTTCAAAAGCATATTTTGCCCAAAACTTATCGGTACCCGTTGTCGGGTAATCTGCCGACATCGTGAAGTATCCAAAAGCCTCGTCAAAATGGTGTTCCATCGTTGTGTAGAACTTCCCTTCGACAATGGCTTCGTTGTCTACATCCATTTTAGCTGGGGCGAGATAGACTGAGGAAATGTTGTAGTAGAAACATGCACCCATTAAGCCTTTCTCAATTAACTGAGTCCATTCCTGACCCTGACCATTTTGCAAGTATTGCTTCGATGCGTTCGTAGTAGAAAGCACAACACCTGTAGTGCCAGCTCCACCATCTGTAACATCTGCAACCGTAGTCGCGCTTGCTGCTGCCAAATCCGTCATGAAACCTTCGAACATTGAGATGATGGTATCATCGCCACCGGCGGTCTTACTTCGAAGCTGCTTCGAAGAGCCTGTCATTACAAGATTCTCTACATCATTCCACGTGTAGCCATCGTTGGCATACATGGACAATAAAACAGAACCATCGATCGCAACACCAGGAGTGTTAGCCGACTTCATATAACTCGTCATTTCCGAAAGCATATATTGACGCTGCTTCTGACCGTCGATACTTACTGTAAGATTGCCTTCGTTGTCGAAGAAAGCATATTCATCTGGAGCAACTACAGCATAATCGCACGTACCGTCATCACTGTCGGCTTTATCATCATAGTTAGTCGCTAATGAGTCAGTGCATCCTTCACGGTTGCAAGACACCAAAGTCAAGAGGCCACACACTGCTACTAGAGAAAGTAAGCCTGAGGTGTTAAATCGCAATTTCATCTAAATATTATTTTGAAGTTATTCAAATGCAAAGCAACTAAACAAGATGTCGTGAGGCAATCCCACAAAAAGGCTATTTAGAATTAGTCTGAATAATAACAAGTGAATCAATCGGACTTTCTCAGCGTTGGAAATGCCTTTACAAAAGGACGGTCAAGCGGTCTAACAAGTAACTAAACCAACGCTTCTCCAGATTGTTCTTCTAGGCGTTCATCCAAAACGCAGATGGGCGTTACAACATGAACACCACCTTGGACAGACTATGCCCGCTCATTTTTTGGAGCAAGAATCTATTTTAAAAACATGGGCTAAGGAGGTCAAAATGTTGATCGAAAGCTGGCAATTCCAAGCCGATATCTCCCGATGGACTTGGCGAATCAACTCACCCGAAAATAGCGGTTGCTAAGAGCCCTCGTGTCTCGCTCAATACATCAGGTGTTTCTTCGCTGATTCTTCCCACTTGGCCTTGTATTTCGCATCAACGAAATAAATCAGGAGGTCCGCTTGGTATGCGTTCTCTACGAAAAAGACCTTTTTCTCGGCTTGGTACGCGGCATCGACAAAAAACCAAAGCCCTTCATTCTTTTCAGCTTGATACGCCGCGTCCACTTTGAACACGAGCAAATCCGCCTGATGGGCCGCATCCACCACAAAAATCTTCACATCTGCCTGGTAAGCAGCATCCACGGAAAACACTTTCTGAGCGGACACGCTACCCATGGAGGTCATGAGCAAAACAAAGAGCGGGATCAGGCACTTCATGGCATTCGCGTTTTTTGGGTTTCAAGCCAGCTTCGATTCGTCGATTCTCAAAGAAACACAAACGAGGGCTTTGAATTGCGATTCAACCCAATTCATTCGAAACCAGCAGATCTAAAACAAAACACGCTCACACTTTGACCATTTATTGACGAATCAACATTGATGAAATTCAATACACACAACTGCCATCATCGATTTCTGCTAAAGGATAATAGTTGCTTGCTTCAGAATCCATACATCCTGTAATGACAGGGCAAAGCGAATCAAATACCGAGAGCAGCGCGAGAAGGTCGGATGTTCCTCTATTGCCATCTCCATCCAAATCTGCTACGCATGACGGTATTGCGATGCATTCATTTATCTCAGCAATCCATACGGTGCCTTCGCCGCAATAATCACCATTGGCGATTGCCGTGAGAATTTGCTCCAAAATATTGGCACAGGCTGCATCAATGACCTCTTCAAGGTGATCGCAAATACCATCCTCATCCGCATCATTCGCACAGTTACCATCACAATCGTAGCCCTCTTCAGCATAATCGCAGTAGCCCGCGTTGGTTGCCGTGTTGTCGTAGTTGCAGGCTGTGTCATCCTGGCAGCCTGTTACTTCGTCCTGATCGCAGATGCCGTCGTTGTCGGTATCGACAAGGCAAGCGCCTGAGCAGTCAACGCCGGCAGCAGCAAATGTGCAGCTGGAGTCGTCGTCTGTTGAAGTAGCGTCGTAGT
>JAPKAW010000302.1 GCA_028825055.1 Flavobacteriales bacterium
CGCAATGGAATTCCAGAATTCAATGGATCATTGCCAGCGAAATGGAATGCTCTTAAGTTCTCTATACTTTTTCGAGAGCGTCAGTTGGAAATTCGAATTGATTCGCATGGTACACAGGTCACCCTCATCGTCGGAAATGCCTTAGATGTGATGATAGACGGCGAACTGCAACATGTGCAACCCGCCGCTTAATTCATTCTGGTTCGGACAACCCCCACATGCTATTCGAGACTCCGGGGGTACCGCCTATAGTAAATGATGCCCCCCATGAGCTGGCACTTTCGTTGGGAAGTCCCGTGTCCATCCATTCGAGACTTGGGCCCATTCCATCGGGAGCCGTCATCCAGCCATCGCTGTCTTCATACATCACTTGATCGGCAAGAGAACCATCCATCCTTCGAAGGACAATGGTTTCTCCTGTGTTATTAAGACTCTGTCCACTGTTCCACTCGCACCAATCAACATCGGAAGGCATTATGGTGAGTAGTGAATCCGCATTGCGAGCGATCACAAAGAAACCAAGAGCAGGGATGCTGTCCTGTTCCTCAAATGTGTTGGTGACACCACTGTCTATGGACCAGTTGAGCAGTGACACACCATGTGTCTCAAGGTTGTGTAATTCGAGAAACTCCCAGTCACTATCGTTTCCTTGAAGTGAGCTTGGATTGTAATGAATTTCGGAAATTTGAATACTTGCAAGCATAGGCTCCAAAACCGTGCACGAATCGCCATAGTGGGTCAATAAAAGCAAAATATCGTACAGATTCACCGTCATGTCATTGTTGACATCCCCGATACAGTGATTTTGTCCAATCATTGAATAGGGCAAAGCGATCAAAACGGCGCCTAAGATTTTCCATCCCTTCATGCTTTTTGGTTTTAAATTATAACCTCAAAGCAAGGGTCGGACTGGACAAGTCTACTGTAAAATAGACAAGTGGGATAGGCTGATTTACACGTGTAAATTGACGCTCACAGGACAATGATCTGATCCGTGAACATCCGAATGAATCGTGCTTTCACTCAAGCGAGGCAACAGACGGTTGCTGGCCAGCATGTAATCCAACCGCCAGCCTACATTTTTCTCGCGTGCTCCGCCTCGATAGCTCCACCAGCTATAGCCCACTTGATCTGGATGAGCTTCGCGCCAGCTGTCTGTCAAATTAGCGTGTTTCAATAAATGGGTCATCCCATCGATTTCGTCTTGCGTGTATCCCGGTGTTTTGTTGTAGTTCGCCGCAGGACGAGCCAAATCAATGGCCTGATGTGCCACATTTAAATCTCCACAGCATATGATGGGTTTACTTTGGTCGAGCTCCTTTAAATACGCTGCAAATCGCACATCCCATTCTTTACGAAAAGGCAAACGCTTCAACGCCGAAGATGAGTTGGGAGTGTAAACAGTGATGAAATGAAAATCTTTGAATTCTGCCCTTAACACGCGGCCTTCCTCATCCAAATGCGGAACGCCAATCCCAGCTTGAACGGTGATCGGTGGGACCTTGGTTAAAATGGCAGTTCCTGAATAGCCCTTTTTTATAGCAGAACTGGAATAAAGCTCATAATCTTCGGCACCATCAAGTCCAAACAAGGCCTCTCGAACTTGGTCATCTTGAGCCTTCGTTTCTTGAAGTCCGATGACATCAGGCGCCATCAATTTCAAGTCTTCAGAAAAATTCTTTTTGACAATGGCACGGATGCCATTCACATTCCAACTAACAAGTTTCATGAGGGAGGGAGGGTATGGGGTCTGTTTTTCCAGTGGTGCAGGAAGGTCAACGCTTCCGGAATGGTACAAGCATGATGGGGTTCGCTGTATTCCATTAAATGGGACAGATAGACTCCGCCATTTGTGTATTCTGAAGCTTGCTCCATATTAATGAAATGCTGTTCATCAGGACATGGGTTGACGCGCAAGAGCAAAAACTCCTGAGATTCAGGGCAGAAGCCCATCATCAACGATCCTTCGTGATCGTGACCCAATTCAAATACAAGAGGCAGGTGTAGAAATCGATTTTTCCACAAAGGCATGTAGCCCATGCTGAAATAGGGGTAATGCCATTTCCGGAATTCGATGCCTTCTTGTTTCAAGGCCTTTTCCAAGCGACTCATGGATTTCCGAAGTCCATAGGCTAGAGTCAGCTTGGGGTCGTAATTACCATGGGAGCCCCAGCGTTTACTCGGCGTGTAATATTCCATGTTCCCAAGTTGAAGCTTGTAGTCAAAGGAAGAGGGTTTGTCCAATACATAGCCGGGGTAATACCAGCGTCTATGAGTCGATTGGCCAAATTCAATTTCTTTCAACATGGTATAAATACCCAGGCTGTAATCGGCGTACCCTTCATCATACATGCCAATCAGAGAGGCCATGCTGCGTTCACCCAAGTCAAAGTAGGACGCTGCAATCAACTGATCTCCATCGAAGACGCAGATCTGCATCGTGTCAAAAACGGTTGAGTGAAATCCAGCGTGGAGGTACTCGTCCAATGTGGCATGAATGAACCCCTTAAAACGAGATTTATGCTGTTCGTATAG
>JAPKAW010000303.1 GCA_028825055.1 Flavobacteriales bacterium
ATTCTACTCTTTATCATGCGTCATTCTATCCATTAGAAACTCGACTCTTCATTAAGATACTCCGCATATTTCTACGCGCTTTTGCCAAATTTGACTTCGAGCTACCTACAGAAATCTCCAGTTGACTGGCAATTTCTTGGTGGCCCATATTTTCAAAAACAGCCAAATTAAATACGGTTCGGTACACTGGAGACAAGTGTTCCATTGCCTCCAAAACATCATGCACCGTAAAGTCCAACTCCGTCTCATCTTCTTCGACGACAACTTCATTGGCCAATAATTCCATCGAGTTTTCATCTGCCAGAATCCATCCGGAAGCTTTATCTCGACGGATCGCATCAATGGCTGTATTCACCATAATGCGCCGCATCCAACCTTCAAAAGAACCTTTCGAAGTGTACCCTTCAATGTTGTTAAACACCTTGAGATACCCCTCTTGCACAATGTCTTGCGCAGCATCGTGATCCGATGCGTAACGGAGGCATATCCCGAACATCAACCGGTAGTACCGGTCAAACAACCATTTTTGGGAAGAGCGATCTTGCCGCTTGCATCCTTCAATGTGATTTCGGAGTTCTGTCTCAGACATGGCTTTCGCCGTACTTATAACGTGAAGCACAAACAAGGGTTGCCTGTGCGTTGTCAATTTATAACTAAACCATTGAATTGCAAAGGTTCACTCTAAGGACTCAATCAAGGGGATGATTTTGATTGCTATTTGCAATTGTACGAGAACTAGCTTTGTTGCATGCGAGTAGTGATCGGACTTTCTGGAGGTGTTGATTCTAGCGTGGCAGCCTATTTGTTGCAAAAACAAGGCCATGAGGTCATTGGTCTCTTCATGCGCAACTGGCACGACGAATCAGTGATCATAGACAACGCTTGTCCTTGGATAGACGATGCGAATGACGCCGTGATGGTAGCCGAACATCTGGGGATCCCCTTTCAAGTTTTGGACCTCAGCGACGCATATCGAGAACGCATAGTTAATTACATGTTTGACGAGTATGCCGCGGGTCGCACTCCGAATCCAGACATTCTATGCAACCGAGAAATCAAATTTGATTTGTTTCTCGATGCCGCCAAAAATATCGGTGCAGAGGCCATAGCCACCGGGCATTATTGTCAAAAAGAAACGCTAGATACTCGGAAAGGTGAAATCCATCGATTGATCGCAGGAGCAGATCCGAACAAGGACCAAAGTTATTTTTTGTGTCAATTAAATCAAGATCAACTCCAGCAAGCGTTATTCCCCATTGGACATATGCTCAAGCCCGACGTTCGGGCCCTCGCTGAAGAAATCGGATTGCCCACCGCCCAAAAAAAAGACAGTCAAGGTCTTTGTTTTATTGGCAAAGTGCGGCTGCCAGAGTTTTTACAGCAGCAATTGGAGGTGAAGCCTGGCGACATCATTGAAATCGAAGGGAGTCACCCCATGTTTGCAGCACGACGAGCGCTGAGCGCAGATTCCCCAAGAATCGATTCGCACCCGTATTCGTTCAGTCCTGATCAAGGCAAGGTAGTCGGACGGCACCAAGGAGCCCATTTCTTTACTGTCGGTCAGCGCAAAGGACTTCAAGTCGGCGGCAAGGCTGAGCCCTTGTTTGTACTGGCGAAAGACGTCATCACCAACCATTTGTACGTTGGACAGAGCGCCGATCACCCTGGACTGAATCGCAAGGCCCTCTTCATGCGGGAAGACGAAGTGCATTGGATTCGCGAAGACCTGGCTATGGAAATGGGAACTCAGCAGTCCAGCTGGTCATTCCGATTTCGTTACAGACAACCCTTGCAGCAAGGAAACATCACACGTTCTGAGGATGGCTACTACATAGAATTTGACCTCCCACAGGCAGGTATAGCTGCAGGACAATTTGCGGCATGGTACGATGGCGGCGAGTGCATCGGTTCTGGGGTGATTTCGGACTAACGATTTGACTCAGTTGAGGATCAATAGATTCGGAAGCTTTCATATTTAATATTTTGTTTAGCAACCTTTGAATCGTTTCGTAATTCTCAAAGAGAACACCATCGACCATACGCAACCTATTTTTCCTTGCTGCCATTTTATGGCAAATCCCTGCAATGGGACAAGACGATTGTCTCTTCTCCACAGACATGCAACTCACCAACGCCAATTGGGGCGCAGAGATCTCTTGGAATGTCGTGGACTTTGACGGACCCATCCTCATCGAAGGAAGTGACTATGATAATGAGGAGGCTTATATAGCGAGCGTCTGCCAGGATTCGACATGCTACGTTTTGACTATGTATGATTCCTTTGGGGACGGACGCAGTGGAGCATCACTTAGTTTCAATTTGCCCGAACTTGGATTGATGCTTGTCGAATTCTCGCTGGAATCAGGAAATACAAGCAGCAGGCAGCTGGGCGATTCCTCGTGCGCTAACAGATTGCGAAACCTCTTGGTAGGCCGGGTTAACCTTCAGGGTTGGTCCGGCCTATTTCTGTACTGACTTGATACGCTCTTCGGGAAGCGTCTGTGCGGGATGTCATTTCGGCCAAGAAG
>JAPKAW010000304.1 GCA_028825055.1 Flavobacteriales bacterium
AATGTCGTACACAAAGGCCAGTGGTATCGGTTGATCTCTCATGGATTCATACATGCCGATTTCACACACCTCGCATTCAACATGTTTGTCTTGTGGCAATTTGGATCAAGCGTCGAATACCAAATGCAACAGGCTTGGTCCGGGTCGTCTCTTATTGCCAGTATTGAACCGTCGTTTCTAGTTTTGTACTTCGGCGGCATGTTGGCTGCGGGATTGCCATCTTTATGGAAACAACGTGACAATCCGAACTATGCGAGCCTTGGAGCAAGTGGGGGAGTTAGCGCTGTTATGATGGCATACATCCTGTTATTCCCAACCAATAAACTGCTGTTGTTCTTCGTCATCCCGATGCCAGCATTCGTAGCAGGGATTCTTTTCTTTGCATACGAACGGTACATGAATAAAAAGGGCGCCACAGGAATCGCACACGATGCCCATTTGATGGGTGCAATCTTCGGTGTAACCTATGTACTCCTTCTTGATGATGCTACGCTGCCAAGAATGCTTGGTGCCTTTAGCTTACTCTTCTAAGAAATAATATCTTCTTTTGAGGGGATAATACGAAAGAGGTCTTCATTTGGTCTTTTCATGAAATAGCGTTCTCTAGCGAACCTTTCCAATTTCAAGGGGTCTGACGATAAGTCATTAAGATCCATACGCATAGCTTCAATGCTTTCCTCAAAATGCTTTACTTCCTTGTTGTACGCATTTAATTGCCGTTGGCTCTTCATGAGAAAGAACAGGTCAATGTCACTGATGAAGCTAACCCATAACAATCCGAAAAGACCGGTTATGAAATAGCGGTTCTGAAAGTAAAGCCAGACGGATGAACTGAAATTAAGCTTCAGTTTCATCTGCAGGAGCGTCTTCTTTGTCAATCTGGTTGTCAGGGACACCTTTGACATCTGAATCCAAGGCTTCAGCAGTGCCTGCAGGAAGCTTTAAGAAGCCCCCTTTCATTACTTCAATGGTCAACGTGGTGTCATCCTTCGTGTAGGTTGCCATCAGCAAGTCACCTTCCTGAATTTGAGCATTGATGATTTCCTCAGCAAATGGATCTTCCAAATACTTCTGGATGGCTCGCTTGAGTGGTCGTGCACCAAATTTCTCGTCGTACCCCTGTTCAACCAAGAAATCCTTGGCTGGTTCAGTCACTTCTATTCCATAGCCAAGATCATGAACTCGCTTGATGAGGGACTCCAATTCAAGGTCAATGATCTCGTGAATATGTTTACGCAACAGGCTTTTAAAGAGAACAACGTCATCGATTCGATTTAAGAATTCTGGACTGAATGCTCGTTTTAATGCTGTTTGAATCACTGAATCACGGTTGGCGTGTTCATTGTCCACGCGTGCTGTTGTGCCAAAACCGACTCCCGTACCAAATTCAGCCAATTGACGTGCTCCAATGTTCGACGTCATGATAATCACCGTATTTCGGAAATCAATTTTTCGGCCAAGGCTGTCCGTCATTTGGCCATCGTCTAATGCCTGTAATAAGAGATTGAAAACATCAGGGTGAGCCTTTTCTATCTCATCCAACAGAACAATTGAGTAGGGGTGTCGTCTGACTTTTTCGGTCAATTGCCCACCTTCTTCATATCCTACATATCCCGGAGGTGCTCCAACTAGACGGGAAATTGAAAACTTCTCCATGTACTCAGACATGTCGATTCGAATCAAAGATTCTTCCGTATCAAACATAAACTTCGCTAGCACTTTCGCTAACTGGGTTTTTCCAACTCCCGTAGGGCCTAGAAAAATAAACGAACCAATAGGCTTGTTGGGATCCTTTAATCCAGCGCGGTTGCGCTTAATGGCTCGAGAAACCCGTAGAATCGCATCCTCTTGTCCAACGACTTTCCCTTGCAAATCATCCGTCATTCGAGCAAGACGACCAGACTCCTTTTCTGCGATTCGATGAACAGGAATGCCTGTCATCATTCCAACTACATCACCTACATGATCGACCGTCACTGTAACACGCTTGTTTTTACTATCCTCTTCCCATTGCTTTTTCGCTTTTTCAAGCTCATCGTTCAAAGTGCGTTCCGTATCTCGTAATCTCGCGGCCTCCTCATATCGTTGGCTTCGCACTACGCGTACCTTCTCTTCTTTTATCGCCTCTATTTCAGCCTCAATCTTTAAGATCTCTTCAGGGACGTGAATATTATTGAGGTGCACCTTGGAGCCGACTTCATCCATCGCATCAATAGCCTTGTCGGGCAAATGCCGATCGGTAATATACCGAGCCGTTAAGTTCACACACGCTAAAAGCGCTTCGTCTGTGTAGGTAACACTGTGGTGTTCTTCATACTTGTCCTTGATGTTGTTCAGAATCTGAACGGTCTCATCAATTGATGTAGGCTCAACAAGTACCTTCTGGAATCGTCGTTCCAACGCTCCGTCTTTCTCTATGTGTTGGCGATATTCATCCAACGTTGTAGCACCAATGCATTGAATTTCACCTCTGGCTAAAGCGGGCTTAAACATGTTGGAGGCATCCAAAGAGCCGCTCGCTCCGCCAG
>JAPKAW010000041.1 GCA_028825055.1 Flavobacteriales bacterium
CAATTCGGCGCGTGGTGGGAACACCCCTTCGAGGTCGTCGTAGGATCCAAGGTCGCTGCCACGGACGGCCTTCAAGTCGGTGACACCTTCTTCAGCGCACACGGATTGCAAGACGAAACAGACGTCCACACGGACAAGACATTTGTGGTGGTCGGTATTATGGAGGAAAGTCAATCCGTGATGGACCAGTTGATTTTGTGCAACATCGAAACCATCTGGCAGGTGCACGGAGACGAGGGCGATGTTCTCGATGCCGACCGTGAAATCACTGCTGTTTTGCTCAAAAAGCGCAATCCCTTGGCCGTGTTGACCATTCCCAACGTCATCCGTGAGACCAACATGCAGGTGGCCTTGCCCTCCATCGAAATCAATCGCCTCACGCAAAATTTCGGCATCGGCATGAACACCTTGCGCATGATTGCTGGGCTGATCATGCTCTTGAGTTTCGCCAGTATTTTCATTTCGGTCTACGATAGTCTGCTGGCGCGTCGTTATGAATTGGCCCTGATGCGTACCATGGGCGCTTCTCCACGAGGCTTATATGTGTCTCTGCTTTTGGAAGGAGGATTGCTCAGTTTGGGAGGCGCCATCTTGGGCCTGTTACTGAGTCGAGGAGGCATGGTGCTCTTGGCCCAAATGGTGGCTGATAAGTTCCGATATGACTGGGAGTCACTGGGCTTGCTAAACGCTGAAGGTGCTCTCGTCGGCTTGGCTATCTTTGTGGGGCTGGTTGCTGCCGCAATTCCGGGTATTTCGGCCCTAAGAATGGACATCTCCCGCACTCTTTCTGATTCTCCATGATGCACTCAAAACAGACTTCTACACTCCGCTCGTCTTGGATGGCGGGACTCATCGCCTTATCCGCTTTGTGTGTTGTCGATTTCAGTTCATTCTGTCATCCGAGTGATGAAACCGTTCAACTGACCACCACCTTGCGCAATGCAAGCTTGGATCGTGAGGCCGCTCCATTGGCTGCATCAGTGACTGCAACTGGCTGGGAAGAATTGACGTGGCGAAGCTTAGAGGACGTTGAATTCAAAGACGTTTATGTCGAAGAGCTCGATGCCTATTATTGGAAACCCACGTTTGGCCAGAGCATCGAAGATCTTGAAGGTCAGGACGTGTATATCACGGGATACATGATTCCTGTTGATCTCGATGAAGACTTTTATGTATTGAGTCGCTACCCGTTTGCGAATTGCTTTTTCTGCGGTGGAGCAGGGCCCGAGTCTGTCGTAGACCTCCGTTTCACGGGCAAATCTCCCCGGGTATACCAAACGGATGAACGCCTCACGTTCGCTGGTAAATTCCGACTGAACTCTGATGACGTTTACCAGATGAATTACATTCTGGACGGCGCAGTTGAGTACACACCGTAAAGAGCAAAACACGGCCTTTATCTGCGCATCGCGTTGAGACTCCTTATCCTTTCATCATGAAAAGTACTTACGTGATTTTCAGTCTAATTGTGATGTGCATTTGCTCTGTTATGCAGGCACAACAACCGATGGGTACCACGAGTTGGTTGCTCATAGATGACACTCGAGGAGGACGAGAAATAGCATGTGACGTGCGGTATCCGGGCGTTTCGGACACTGCTGAAACTGCTCCCGATAACGGTCCTTTCCCTTTGGTGGTTTTTGGTCATGGTTTTCTGATGGGCCCCGAGGATTATGATGGTTTATCGGCCGGCATGGTGAATGCAGGGTACGTCGTCGCCTTGGTAGCTACCGAACAAACCTTTGCGCCGTCTCATCAAAATTTTGGATTGGATTTGGCTTTTGTGGCCAATGAAATGGTTCAGAATGGTGCTACAGGAATTCTTGACGGATGGCTCCAGCCGCATGCGGCCATTGCAGGACACAGCATGGGCGGTGGGGCTACTTGGCTAGCGGCGTCAACGAACCCGTTGATCGACGCAGTTGTTGCCTTTGCGCCGACTGAAACCAGCCCATCCGCAGGCGCTGCAGGCGAGGACATTCAAGTTCCCGTGTTGGTCTTGTCGGGATCAGCTGATGTGATTACTCCTCCCGACACCCAACATCTCCCGTTGTATAATTCCACGACCGGAGCACCGTGTCGGGCTTTTGCTTCCTTGGTGGATGGCAGTCATTGCGGTTTCGCAGACCAAGGGACCCTCTGCGATATAGGTGAGATTGGATTTCAGGGGTTGTCGCACGCGGAACAATTGGAACTCACCTTGGGTTTATTGGTCCCCTGGCTGGATGCCTTCTTGCGGGATGACCCGCTGGCCTGGGGAGAATTCGAAGACTATGCAGCAGCGTCAAACGACCTGATTTTGGAATTGGATTGTGCGCTGAGCATACGTCCGAAAATACCTTTGCCCCTTCAGGTATATCCCAATCCGACCTCCAACTCCATGACGCTGAGCTGGAAGGCCTTTGGACAAACAGCTGAGGCACACGTTATCGATCTGGCAGGACGGATTCACCAATCGTGGAATCTTGGTGGAGCGAGCGAGTCTCATGTGTTGAAATTGGACCCGGGGGTTTATGTGCTGAACGTAAAGCAACACGGCAAACCCATCCAATCCGTCCAATTGATTTTCCATTGATTGACCAACTCACACCTCATTCCACATCGGACTTGCTTTGAGCACTTTTGGATAGATGGAACACGAAGCTGTATGCGCGCCAGGTAGATACCCTGCGCTCATTAAAAACTCATTCGTGATTTCTCCTCCTGTGAACTTGAAGATCTTTTTGAACAGCTTCACCCAGTCTTGCAGCGGCAAGGGATGGTGATGACCCAACCAGTTCTGAAAAGATCCAAATGACTCCTGCAGCGCACAAATTTGACTGGCATTGTAGATGGCGGCGTGCACCTTGAGCCTATTGCGAATGATGCCCGCATCCTGCAATAGACGTTCCACATCCTCGTCACCGTAAAGGGCAACATCTTGAATGCTAAAATTGGAGTAGGCCTTTCGAAAATTGTCCTGCTTGTTTAAGATGGTTGTCCAAGACAACCCCGCCTGGTTGATCTCCAAAACCAAGCGACAGAAGAGCTCATCATCCGAGTCAATCGGAAAACCATAGTGTTCGTCATGGTAGATCCTGTGAACATTGTCGCTTTCCAAGGTATCAACCAATTGGCAGTATGAAGTCGGTTGTTCCATGCGACTAAGGTGGCTATTGGATGACAAGCATAACGAGCAGGTCCTTCGCAGCAGCTTATTTCAAATTTACACTATTGCACGGATCACGAACTTCGTACGAGGGATTCGCTACACGCTACGAATTATCACCATTCTGACTTTGGATGGCTCAAGCCTGACATTAAGTCGGATATTTGCTTTAGTAGGCGTCACTTTCACGCGGTCATGTTCAATTCCCAGATTCACTCCCTTAACAAAACACACAGAATGGAAAACGTATCAATCTTAGCGCAGCTTATCGTGTCAGCGTCAATCATCATTGTTTGGGTGTTTCGTTACGACAACATTGTTTCAGAGTTCAAGCAATACGGCCTCTCAGATACGGTCAGAAATATTGTTGGCGCCTCTAAAATCATACTCGCAACCATACTCGCTTTGGATGTTTGGTACGAAGTGCCTGTGATAGCCGCCGCATTGTCCATGGCATTTTTAATGATTTGCGCTCAAGCGTTTCACGTAAAAGTGAGAAATCCGTTAAAAAAATACGTGCCTTCGGCTTTCCTTTTATTGTTGTCCGTATTCATTGCAGCCTTTCATCACGGGCTGATTTAAACAATGGATATTCACCTGGCTTTTCTTCTTTTTTCAGCAATTTCTTTTATCGGTTATGGGGTAAACTCCTTCTTTTCGAAAAGAATGATTTCGGAATACGAGAGGTGGGGTTTCAAAAACCAACGAAACATCCTCGCCAGTTGTCAATTGTTAGGCGGTCTAGGCCTACTGGTTGGATTGGCGATCCCATGGATGCTTTCAGTCGCTTCTTTTTTGCTGATGTGCATGATGCTTACAGCCATTTTTGTGCGAATAAGAATAAAGGAAAGCGCGGTTAAAATGCTACCCGCACTCCTTTACGTGGTCATCAACCTGATCATATTTCACGACTCAATCACGCAGTGATCTTGCGATCTATTCATTGAAACTGTATTTTATTCTGGGGGAAAGCCACGCAATACGCGTGGCTTTTTCATTTTTGAAGTTCCCCCTCTTGGGCCTATCTCGAACCAAGTGTTCGAGGGGTTCGCTAAATTATACGAACTACGGGCCTTTATGGAATATCAGGGAAATGAACACATCAGAAGTCACGAGGCCTATCTGTATCTATACTTTCAGGAAGTGGTAAGTGTCGACGAAAGTGATTATTTTCTGCTTAAATTATTATATTTGCACCATGAAGCGATCACAGCGCACGGGTCAAGCCGTAGTCTTAAACGGTAACCAATTGATTAAAAAGAGGTTAAGTTTTTTCTTTTGTTTTTGGATGTTATCTATTACTGGCATTGCTCAGTACTCCTTCGATGATAATACCATAGCGGATGGAGTGGCTGAGTGGATTGCTGATCCCGGAGAGGCAACAGTTACCTATGGTGCGATCTCCACGTGGGACGTCAGCCTGGTAACAGACATGAGCGGCTTATTTGAGAACACATCATTCAACGACGATATCTCCGATTGGGATGTGAGCATTGTGACGAATATGAACGCCATGTTCAGAAATAATCCTACGTTTGATCAGGACATCGGGAATTGGAATGTGAGCCTTGTGAAGACGATGAGCCGCATGTTCGATAATGCAGCCGTGTTTAATCAGAACATCGGGAGTTGGGATGTGGGCATTGTGACAGAAATGCAGCGGATGTTCAGAAATTCTCTTTTGTTTAATAAGGACATCGTGAATTGGAATGTGAGCGGTGTGACGAAAATGAACGACATGTTCAATAATTCTCCTGATTTTAATCAGGACATCGGGATTTGGGTTGTGAGCAGTGTGACGGATATGAGCGGCATGTTTTCGGGTGCTCATTCGTTTGATAAGGACATCGGGAGTTGGGACGTGAGCAGTGTGACGGATATGAGCGGCATGTTCAAGACTGCTTTTGATTTTAACAAAGACATCGGGAGTTGGGATGTGAGCATTGTGGAGAATATGAACGGCATGTTCCAGAGTGCTCAGTCCTTTAGCCAGGATCTAAGTCAATGGTGCGTCACTCTTATCCCAGCTGAGCCAGGAAATTTCGGCAATACTGGTGGGACTAATCCACCGTGGAACGAATGTCCGGGGGGGCTTACTGATTCGGACATCCAAACCGCTGTTAACCTATGGGTTTCTGACGAAGCAGCAGCCACTGCGACTTACGGTGACATTTCCAATTGGAACACCTCCGCCGTGACAGACATGAGTAACTTGTTCGAGAGCAAAACAACATTCAACGACGACATCTCCGCTTGGGACGTGAGCGGCGTGACGACTATGGTCGACATGTTTTCAAGCGCAGAATCGTTCAATCAACCCTTGAGCACTTGGGATGTGAGCAGCGTGACGAATATGACAAACATGCTAGACAACTCCGCACTATCTGTGGATAATTACGACGCCACTCTAAATGCATGGGCTCTGCTGACGGTTCAGCCAAACGTCATCCTTGGGGCGGATGGCCTCACATATTGCGCAGGCGAAACAGCGCGACAGAGCTTAATCAATACGCACAGCTGGACGATTAATGATGGGAGTGCGAATTGCTCTGCAATGACTATTTATGACTTCATGATCGGACGACAGGTCGATTCAGAGTTGTTTATCACAGAGCTTTTCCAAAAAGCGATAAATCATTTAAATTCAGCAACCGGCGCTAACCCTCCTTCAACTTTGATGGATTTTCTCAAGGGAGCTGTGGTAAATAATGAGATCTATATGGAGTATGATCTCCAGGCAATTGTTGATGCGATTAATGCGGGGGGGGATATTTTGGGTTGCACGCAAGACGAATTCTACAACTACAGTGAAACCGCAACGGTAGACGACGGAAGTTGCTGTCCTACAATTAGCACATTGGTGCTGATTTCAGCGAACTCGGGTTGCCCAGTCAATGACGGGGCAATTGACATCTCTGTAAATGACGATGAGCCATCAACTCCATACACAGTCACCTGGAGTGGCCCGAATAACTTTAGTAGTCAAACTGAAGACTTGACTGGTTTGGAATCAGGGAGCTATAGTGTGACAATTACTGATGACAACAGTTGCAATGCAACTGAAACGTTTGACGTTGCACAACACTTATGCTTTGGCGATGGCGATTCATAAGAAATACAGCCAATAAGATCTGAGATAATAACTAGATGAAATGAAAAAAGCCACGCAATCAACCGTGGCTTTTTCGTTTTTAAAGCTCCCCTTCTTGGACTTATCTCGAACCTGAAAATTGACGCTTACGCTCCCGTAATCTTACGGCCCTGAACACCAATAACACGTGTTCGGCCAGATTGGTCGTTGTCCTCGTGCATCCAATCCCGCAAACGGGCCTTGTTGAAAATGCGATTGACCTTTTTTTGGTCGCGACGTAATTCTTTTTGTTCTTCCTCAGGCAATTGGATGATGTCACAACAAGCTGTTCCGCACGTGCCCTTATAGGTCTTCGCGCACGTTGCGCATTGAATGAACAACAGGTTACAACCGACATTAAGGCAATTCGTGTGGTCATCCGAAGGTTCACCACATTGATGGCACTGGGCGATGACGTCGGGTGAAATCCGCTCAGCTCGTCGTTCATCGAACACAAAGTTTTTGCCGATGAAGCGGTTTTCCAGTCCTTGTTGGCGCACCTGGCGGGTGTATTCAATGATGCCTCCCTCGAGTTGATGCACGTTAGGAAAGCCTTTGTGCTTCAACCAAGCGGACGCCTTCTCACAGCGAATCCCTCCAGTACAGTACATCACAATGTTTTCCTCTTGCTTGCCCTCTAGCATTTCTTCGACGATGGAAATCTCATCCCGGAAGGTGTCCGAGTCTGGGGTAATCGCCCCTTTGAATTTACCCACCTCGCTCTCGTAATGGTTGCGCATGTCAATGAGGATGGTATCCTCTTTGGATGTCAATTCATTGAAGCCCTTGGCATCTAGGTGCACGCCTGTATCCCTCACATCAAACGACTCATCTTCCAATCCGTCGGCAACGATTTTCTCCCGAACCTTGATCGTCAACCGGAAAAAAGAGTGGCCGTCATCGACGGCTTCATTCAGACGAATGCCCTCCAAGAATGAAATGCTATACAAATGTGTCTTGAAGTCATCGAAGAGGGCGGTCGGCACAGAGATCTGCGCGTTGATTCCTTCATGGGCGAGATAGGTTCGACCAAGGACGCCCGTGGCTTCCCAATGGATAAAAAGGTAGTCGCGGAAAAATGCGGGATTCAGAATGCGCGCATAGCAGTAAAAAGAAACGGTCGTCCGTTCCTCCTCGCCCGATTGCATCCGTTCAAGAAGCACTTTCCGATCGACCAAATTGCGCAGTTCTTGCTTCATGCGATTACAAGTCACAGGGGCCTCTCCAGCGCGGAGGGTCTCTCGATTAGAAACACAAAGATAACGTAGGTAAAAGAAGTGGCTCGTTGCATACCAAATAGCTCCATCTTACGTTTTGAATTGGAAGTCGCAATCGCCATCAATCACCATGCTAGAACTCTGCAAAAATGTGTTGTCCCGAGTCTGTTTTGACCGCAAATTGTTTGCACGAGAATTGGCGAAAAGTGTCCGCTATTTAAAAGGGGATGAACTCAAGCAACTGCACGATTGGTGCCTCAAACAGTTCAGTCGTCGTTACCGCGAATTAATCGACAAGACCTTTCTTCAAGTCGGCGTGGCCTGACCTCGATTCCTTATGCACTGCCTGCTTTCCAGGCTTGGATATTCCGCAGCAGGCCTTCATAACCGGTCCGTTTGACTGGACTCTTCTTAAAGACCTCTTTAAAAACCTCTTCGGTGAGGTCAAGCCAATCCGAGCGTTTCATCTCCAACACCGCCTCATGGGGCTCAAAAGCGGGCTCATTGTGCTTGGTGGCATGCCGATTCCAAGGGCAGACTTCCTGGCAGATATCACAGCCAAACATCCAATCTCCCAGCTGTTTCGCAGCCGGCTCCGGAATGGCTCCGCGCAATTCGATGGTGTAGTAGCTAATGCACTTCGATCCGTCCACGACTTCAGGCTGGATGATGGCACCCGTTGGGCAAGCATCCAAGCAGCGCGTGCACGTCCCGCAGTGATCCGTGGTCGGCGCATCAGGTTCCAACTCAACGTCGATGATCAGCTCCGCAATGAAGAAATAACTTCCCATGGACTGGTTGAGCAATAAACTGTTCTTACCCACCCAACCCAATCCGCTTTTCGCCGCCCAAGCCCGTTCATGCACGGGCGCAGAATCCACAAAAACACGCCCTTCGACAGCGCCCCATTCTTGCTGCATGGCGTTCATCAAATCCTTTAGCTTTCGCTTCAATACGAAATGGTAATCCTCACCGAGTGCATAGCTCGCAATTCGAGGAACATCCGGTGCTTCCGCTCGATCTGGATTGTGGTAGTTAAAGAGCAAACTCACCACGGTCTTTGCACCGGGAACTAGCTTCCGTGGATCCAACCTCAGATCCATGTTTCGCTCCAAGTAAGCCATTTCTCCAGCATACCCACGGCTTAACCACATTTCAAGCCGATCGGCTTCTTCTTCCAAGAATGCTGCGCGCGAAACTCCTGCTTGTGCAAATCCCAGCGACTTGGCTTCTTGGACCAACCACTGTTTCCTAGTCGATGCAACGTGATCGGCTCTGCTCATGGCTATTCAACAAACAGCGAACCCGATCCAGATTGCGGTCGTCGACCCAGGTGCTCATAGGCCGCTGCTGTTGCTTGGCGTCCTCGTGGAGTACGCACCAAAAGTCCTTCTTGGATCAAGAATGGTTCGTAAACTTCCTCCAGCGTACCCGGGTTTTCACCAATCGCCGTCGCAATCGTAGTTGCTCCGACAGGACCTCCCTTGAACTTGTCGATGATGGCCAACAATATCCGGTTGTCCATCTCATCCAAGCCCTTGCGATCTACGTGCAAAGCATCGAGCGCGTACTCCGTAATCTTCTGGTCAATGACGCCATCTCCCTTGATTTCCGCAAAGTCACGCACTCGGCGCAGAAGGGCATTCGCAATTCGAGGGGTGCCCCGGCTGCGCGATGCAATTTCATAAGCTGCTGAATGTTCTATGGGAATATTGAGAATGCCTGAGCTCCGCTGCACGATATCAGTCAGCGTTTTTGAATCATAGTACTGCAGCCGCAAGTTGATCCCGAAACGCGCCCGCAATGGAGCCGTTAGCAATCCTGAGCGCGTGGTCGCCCCAATCAGGGTGAACGGATGCAGTTCTATTTGAACAGTTCTCGCATTCGGTCCTGAATCGATAACCAAATCGATGCGATAATCCTCCATAGCGCTGTAGAGATACTCCTCGACCACAGGCGATAAACGATGAATCTCATCAATGAACAGTACATCGTTCGGCTCCAAGTTGGTCAGCAACCCCGCCAAGTCACCAGGCTTATCCAACACAGGTCCCGACGTCGTTCGAACGGCTACGTTCAGTTCATTCGCAACAATGTTGGCAAGCGTTGTCTTACCCAAACCTGGAGGCCCATGTAGGAGCATGTGGTCCAAAGCCTCACCTCTCTTGACCGCCGCTTGGACAAACACCTCCAAGTTTTCCATCGCCGCTTTCTGGCCCGTAAAGTCATCAAAGCGCGCCGGTCTCAGGACGCGATCTAAATCACCATCCGACGGCTGCTCAGCTTCATCACGTAAATCAAAATCCTCGGTCATGGTCGCAAGGTAATTCCGTCTGAGCACAAAAAAGCCCTGATCGGATGTTCCAATCAGGGCTTTTCTCACAATTGAGATTGTGTTCAATGCATTACTTCACCATCCAGTGGAGGGGTCGTCTGCACTACAAAGTCTTCCTCGTGCACCGGGTTCGAGTAATCGTAAGCCCAACGGTGAACGATCGGAAGTGGGCCATCCCAATTTCCGTGAACATGTTTTACTGGCGTGGTCCATTCCAATGTGTTGGATTTCCAAGGATTCTGAACTGCCTTTTGACCGTATCGGATGCTATAGAAGAAGTTGAACAAGAAGAACAACTGTCCAATGGCTCCAACGATCGCGAACGTTGAAATGATGGGCTGAAGATCCTGTACACCATTCAAGAATTCAAAATTCGAGTATTCGTAGTACCTCCGCGGAGCCCCTGCGATGCCCACAAAGTGCATCGGGAAGAACACGCCATAACCGGCAACAATGGTGATCCAGAAGTGCACAAAGCCCAACTTGTTGTTCATCATCCGTCCAAACATCTTCGGGAACCAATGGTAAACACCTGCGAGCATTCCAAAGATGGCAGACATGCCCATCACGATGTGGAAGTGAGCGACGACGAAATACGTGTCATGAACGTTCACGTCCAACGCCGAATCCGCCAAAATGATTCCAGTCAATCCACCGGTAACAAACGTGCTCACCAAGCCAATACTAAAGAGCATAGCGGGGGAGAAACGGATGTTTCCTTTCCAGAGCGTGGTGATGTAGTTGAATGCCTTGACCGCTGAAGGAATGGCAATAAGCAACGTTGTAAAAACGAATACAGAACCAATGAACGGATTCATCCCGGTGACAAACATGTGGTGTCCCCATACAATGAAGCTGAGGAAGCCGATGCCTAGGAGTGAGCCGACCATCGCCTTGTACCCAAAGATTGGTTTCCGTGCATTCGTTGCAATGACCTCTGAGCTAATACCCAAAGCTGGTAACAAAACAATGTACACCTCAGGGTGACCCAAGAACCAGAATAAGTGCTGGTACAAGATTGGGCTTCCGCCTGTCACATCCAACGCCTCTCCACCAATGAAGATATCAGACAAGTAGAACGCTGTTCCCATGGACCGGTCCATCAACAATAAAACGACTGCTGACACCAAAACCGGGAAACTCAAAACACCGAGAATCGCTGTAACCATGAAGGCCCAGATCGTCAACGGAAGCCGTGTCATGGTCATGCCTTTCGTTCGCAGATTGATGATGGTTACCACGTAGTTCAATCCGCCCAATAGCGAACTCACAACAAACAATATCATGGACATCAACCACAATGTCATACCGGTACCAGAGCCTGGCATCGCTTGCGGCAAAGCGCTCAACGGTGGGTAAACCGTCCATCCTCCCGAAGCCGCTCCTCCCTCAACAAAGAGCGAGAAGATCATAATAACACTCGAAAAGAAGAAGAACCAATAGCTCAGCATATTCAAGAAACCGGACGCCATATCACGTGCGCCGATTTGCAATGGAATGAGCAAGTTGGAGAATGTCCCTGACAACCCTCCGGTCAACACGAAGAAGACCATGATGGTACCGTGAATCGTAACGAGAGCGAGGTAAGCATTGCGATCCAAAACTCCGCCAGGCGCCCATTTCCCTAAGAATGTTTCCAAGATGGAAAAGCTCTCGCCTGGCCATCCCAATTGAAGTCGAAAGAAAACTGATAGCATAACCGCAACAACTCCCATCACAATGGCTGTGACCAAGAATTGTTTGGAGATCATCTTGTGATCTTGCGAGAAAACGTACTTCGAGATGAAGCTCTCTTCGTGGTGGTGTGCGTGATCGCCCATGATTAAAGGGATGCCGTTATGTTTTCACTAGCAACCTCTGAGGTTGCTTTCTCTGTTTCAGATTCTTCTTCTCCTTCCTTGACCAAGAACGGGTCTTGTTCATTCAACCAAGCATCATAAGCCTCTTGAGACTCAATGACAATTTTCATTTGCATGTTGAAGTGCGCTGCGCCACAAACTTTATTGCAAAGCAATACATAATCGAAGTCCGGGTCGTTCAATATCAACCGCATCGAATCTGTCGAAATAATCGGCGTCATTTTAAACCGTGTTGGAACACCCGGGACCGAATTCATTTGTGTTCGGAAATGAGGCATATACGCTGAGTGAATAACATCGCGTGAACGGAATACGAACTCCACTTCACGTCCGATTGGTAAATGGAATTCCCCTTTTACGATTCGGTCATCACGCCCTGCATCCCACGCACTCAACTCTCCATCAAAATTGAACTCGCCTATTTCCATGATGCGCGTACGATGCCGCTTCAATCGGTACAATTTGTCTTCCTTCGCTTCAT
>JAPKAW010000305.1 GCA_028825055.1 Flavobacteriales bacterium
AACCCTGTTAAAATCAGGCATTTTGAAGCGCTTATGGAGATATTCTACACATCGAAAGAGCTCAAAGAGAGATTGAGCGAAATCAAGGTTCGAAACAAAATGGTGGGCTTCGTTCCGACAATGGGCTCCTTGCATTCAGGTCACGGCACGTTGATCAGTCGGGCAAGAACCGGATCGGATGTGGTTGTATTGAGCATTTATGTGAATCCAACTCAATTCGACAATCAACACGATTTCAAAACATATCCAAATGCGATTCAGGCGGATTTAGACCTGGCTCGTTCATTGGGGGTTGACGTGGTATTTGCTCCGAAAACAGAAGACATTTACGAAGGCGTCCCCAATGCAGATTCGGTGGATTACGGGGACTTGACGGGCGCATTCGAGGGCGCCAAGAGAAAAGGCCATTTTGACGGAGTCGTAGCCATTGTGAGACGGTTGTTTCAAATTATCAAGCCGGAAAAGGCTTTTTTTGGAGAAAAGGACTTGCAACAATTGGCGGTAATTGAAGCATTGTGCAAGCGCGAATTCGCTCAATTGGAAATCGTTCGATGCCCGCTGATTCGCGATATCGATGGCCTTGCTTTGAGTTCGAGAAACGTTCGATTGAATCCAAAAGAGCGGATCGTCGCGCTGGAATTGCATCGTACGTTGAATCGATTGAAAGCCGCTGTAAACGGATCCGTTGAGGGAAGTGTTGCTTTGGAAGCAGCACGACGTGCGTTGGATAGTCTTGATGATTTAGAACTGGAATATCTCGCCATCATCGATGCTAAATCCTTTGAAGAAGTTGGCGAAGAAAAGTGGAATGAAGGTCATGCTGTGATCGCCGCGCAAGTGGGATCAGTTCGATTGATCGACAATCTTTTTATGGGTTAAATCAAAAGGATTCGTAATTTCTCAACAGGGATGCTGATATTCGGTATTTCTTTAGAACTTCGCACAAAACACAGCCACCATGGGAGCCATAGGTCCAGCACAGATTATTCTCATTGCTTTGATTGTTTTGTTGCTCTTTGGCGGCAAGAAAATCCCTGAATTGATGCGGGGTTTAGGAAAGGGCGTCAAAGAGTTTAAAGACGCTACGAATTCAGAAGAGGATTCAAAAGAAGGCAACAAAGACGCGTGATTCGGTCTTCAATGGTATTGACAGCAGTGCTGGTGTCGGGATTGCTCGGCGCCCAGTCTGAGGACTCAACGAGCACGAGTGTTGAGCTTTCCGTTTCGGAGACCTCTTGGTTGCAATGGTGCCAAGCAACCTCCTGTGCGAGCAATGATACTGCGTTGTGGAATATTCGCGATTTCGTTAAGGGAGAAACGCCCGTGCTTGATACTGCGACAATACAAATGCGCATGCAAGTGTTGGACGCAGTATCTCCAATGGACTTGTCTTGGAATCCCATAGCACATTCACGGATTGCATTCTACGCCGCCAAACGGCCAATTCATTTGGGCCGCATGCTTGGAAGGGCGCCACTTTACTTCCCGTTATTTGAGGAAGCGTTGGATCGCCACGACCTTCCTTTGGAGTTGAAGTATTTAGCCGTTGTCGAGAGCGGGCTGAACCCCAAGGCGCGTTCTCATGCAGGTGCGCAAGGGTTGTGGCAGTTTATGTATGCGACAGCGCGAGGTCAAGGGCTGCGCATCGATTCGTATATCGACGAAAGAAGAGACCCCGTTCGGAGCTCCGAAGCGGCATGCTTGTTCTTGAAGAAATTGTACAATCAATACGGCGATTGGTATTTGGCTTTGGCGGCTTACAATGCCGGACCCGGAAATGTGAACAAGGCGATTCGTAGAAGCGGTGGTAAAAAGAATTTTTGGGAAATCCGCTACTTTTTACCCCGAGAAACACGGAACTATGTGCCGGCTTTCATGGCTGTCGTGTATCTGATGGAATACCATGCGGAGCACAATATTTTCCCCGCAGAACTCTTCACACCTTATGCTGCCCTTGATACTGTGGAGGTGAATACGGTGTTGCGCTTTGATCAGATAGCTGCGCATTTGAACATGGATGTTGAGAGCCTATCACAACTCAATCCGATGTTCCGATTGGACATTATTCCTGGACCGCCTGAAAAATGGCCCCTCGTTCTTCCACAGAATTTGATTCCATCATTTTTGGCTTACCAGAAGGATATGGTGCTTCATGAACCCGAACGAACGCCGAAAATTGTATTCGTGCCCGAGCCTGTGATCTATCGAGTGAAAAGCGGTGATGTTTTAGGTGGAATTGCGTCGAGCTATGGGGTGAGTGTGAAGCAAGTCAAGGAATGGAATGGCTTGAAAGGCACGATGATTCGGGTTGGACAAAAATTGAAAATCCATGCGAATCCACGCTCCCTTTAACGGCCTGTTTTTTGGTGCAGTAATTTTTTGTTCTGTGCTCTTGAGCTCAGGATGCGGAAGTCAGGAGGGTGCGCGGTATGCGCTTCCTGGAAAAGTAGGCGCTTCGGGTG
>JAPKAW010000306.1 GCA_028825055.1 Flavobacteriales bacterium
ATTCAAGGCCACCCGACCAAAGGTAGGGGGAGCCGACCCGTTGAGGATGTTCAGCAGTGTGGACTTCCCAGAACCACTCGCTCCCATAATGCCAATCAATTCACCGTGCTCTGCATGGAGGTTAATTGGACGCAAGGCCTGTTCATTGGGGTATGCAAAGAAATGAGCGACATCGCGCACTTCAAATGAAATGGGGATTTCGTTCTTCAAGTTTTGAGAACAACTGCGCAGCACGTCACTAAAGAAGATGGCGTGACCTCCGCTATCTTTTATTACACTCCCTTGAGCCATTGGTGCCGATGCGGAGCGCTGTAAAATCTGCCCATTAAGCCGCACTTCCTCATCTCCCAAATACTTGATAAAGAACATGTCATCCAAGGAAACACGGCAACCGATCAATTCATTTTGTTCCGGATTATGTCCGAATGCCAATGAAAAATACTGGCACATTCCTTCTGGAATCAGATCCAATTCCGCCTTCACCAGCGCTTTCAGATTAGAGGCATCTAAGGGGGTCAAGTGCAATGCCTCTGCGACCCCTTGCAAGAAACTATCTCCGTTATCAATAGTGCCTGATGCCCGAGCAAATTCAGCGAGTCTTAGAAACATGACCAAACGGTCCTTCATTTCCAGTTCTACTTGAATACGGGAACATATGCGAAGCAATTTGACCGATAGTCTCGAAGTTCTCTTTGCAAGGACTCGCTCGTCGAATGATGGCTCCATTCCATTGTTTAGCACACCCAATGCGCGATCATAGCGCTTCAAGTAATCTTCTGTCAGCGATCGAGAAAGACGTCCTGAGAGGTACCGATTGGCCGCTTGCCGCCCAAGCATAGCTTCCCTTGGGGAGCGCCCAGCAGCAAACACAGCGAAGAGCTGCATTAACGAGTCCAATATACCGGTAGTCATCATGGCTCTCCCCTTACGGAAGACCCCGTCGAAACGTTACAATTTTATCGGGTTATTGTTGCCGTTCGTAGCAGCCTTTGTCAGGAACACCGATAGATCTGGGCAAACCATCTAAATCCAATCCAATGGCAAACTGGCTCTGACCACCGTTCCAAATAGCATTGTTGCTCACGAGATGAAAGTCACGATTTGAAGTGGAAGCAAAATCGGGAATGGCTTCTAGAGTGCAAGATTCAAGCAATTCAAATGGAAATTCTTCATCCTGGACATCCACGGAGCAATTGCGGAAAAGCGGCTCCGACAAAGGGGATAAAATGCTCACTACCAACTCGTCAAAATCTGTGAGCTGATGATTGTTTCCCCAAACGATGCAATTATTGAATTCACTCCCTTCCAATGATCTGTATTGAATTTGTCCATTCACATCCTCATACCAATCGGTTAACAACACAGATGGAGATTGTCGAACCGTTCCGCTAGACCAATAATTGGCAAAGGTGCAATGGTCCAAACGATAGGTTCCTCCCAATGTGAATGCGACCGTTGCCAGTCCACAGTCGTAAATCAAGTTATTGTAACCATCGATGGTAGCGCCTTGGGCAAATAGTCCCGTTGCGCTCATGTTGTATATCCGTGTGTTTTGGATAGTAAGCGCTGGAGCTATGTTGGTTCCTGTAGTATCAACCTGCAGTCCTATTGTCCCATTCTTCAAAATAGCATGTTGAATCTGACAAGACACCCCGCCAAACAACCAAATCCCACCACGTGCTACCGTAACCTCTTCGATTCCAAATTCTGTTTCAAATGCAAAGTCCAGCTCGATTCCCCATTGTCCGGGCAAAGATTCATACTCAGCCTCCAAACGATCTCCCTGGAAAACAACCTCAGACCCCAATTGGCCCAAAATGTTCAAAGAGCTCTGGTAAACCAACAATCCACCTCCTGGATGAACATGCACCTGTGTTCCGGGCAGAATCGTCAAAGAACAATCCGTCTCAACCTGTACGATACCATAAACCACGTGCGGTCGATCGGGACCCCAAGTCTCTTCGCAAGTCGGTAGCGGGGACAACTGACCCAACCCTCCATGAAAGTTGGCATTTTGTCCCCACGCAGCCAACTTGACCGACTGATCATTGCCGTTGGTCCGAAACAAAATATCATCTTCTAAAACAAAGGGATTGCTCGCATTGGTCGGATCAACAGTCACTTCAATAAAAATCCATAAACTATCTCCAGCGAGAAGAGGCCAATTGGATACTGCGGGGCCCACTTCACCATCCATATTGATTCGGAACTGGGAATCACTACCGCCCATGAGTTGAATGGATTCAATTTGAACTGCTTCATCATTCAAATTATAAACTTTCAAAGGCAGCGTGATCGAACCAATTGAGGTAAAGACTGTGTCAAACAAAACCGTATCAGACGAAAATTCCAATGCATAGGACGGATCGTTTGAAAAATCCAATCGATTGCACCCCATGCTCATGCCTACAACTAGAATAACCCAAAAAGCTCCTAAGCCTAGGAATACATTCTTTAGTTT
>JAPKAW010000307.1 GCA_028825055.1 Flavobacteriales bacterium
TGTTCCTGTGAATCCAGAGTGTCCGAAACTTGCCCAACTGGCTTGGTCGCACGTCGGACCCTCTCCGCTTTCGGAATCAGGCCGGTCGAACCCCAAGGCTTTCCTGTATTTGGGGTCGTCATCAAAGCGACTTGTCCATTGCTGAACCGTCTCTGCCTTCAAAAGTTCAGAGCGTCCATAAATGCCTCCCAAACGATAACAATACATCAATCGGGTCAGGTCATAGGCGTTGCTAAACAAACCTGCATGCCCTGCCACTCCTCCAAGCATAGCAGCTCCGGGGTCATGGACGTGTCCATGGACGGTTGTTTTTCGAAAAACGGTATCCAATTCAGTAGGTGCAATCAGGCTCAAAGGATTTCGTGAAAGTGGGTAATAGCCCATGCTTGACAAGCCTAAGGGGCCATAAAATGTGGTTTGCAACCATTGGTCGAGTGGTGCGCCAGTCAGATTTTCTATGATTCGTGCAAGCGCATAGTATCCCATGTCGCTATAGCGGTGTGTTCCAACAGAGTCAAGTGGTTCTTCCGTGACGCGCTTCCATATCGAATCTTGCCAAGCGGGGCGCATAAAGCACTGTTTAGAAAGAAAAACGGAATGCTCAGTGGTTGCAACAGGAGAGAATGCTGTTGAATCCTCCAACGCAAAGAGGTAAAAAGGAATCCATGCTTTTAAGCCTGAACGATGCGATAAGATGTCCTCGATGAGTCGATCACCAATGGGCAAGGTGTCCAATTCGGGCAAGTAGTGGCTCAGAGACTTGGAACGGTCAAAAAGTCCCCGCTCTTCTAAATGCATCAAGGCCAGGGTCGTCGCTGCAATTTTCGTGATGCTAGCGAGATCATACACGGTCGCTTTTGTCACAGGTTCTGTACCGTCAAGGGTGCCGTAAGCACCGTCGTGAATCACCTGACCTTTGTGCGCAACGACCAATCGGCATCCGGGCATAGCTCCTCTTTCGATGGCGTGCAGAATAACGCTGTCAAGCTGGGCTTTGCGATTAAAATCAACGGGAGAAAAACTCAGACGCTGACGTCCCATCCAAGGGTGCCCCGTTCCTGCGGGGAAAACGCCCGATGAGACGGGGAGAACGCCGCCGGCAGCTCCAGCACCGGTCAATGCCTCAGCGACCTGTTCAATCGTTCTGAAATCATCCTGATACGCAACAATGAGGGCATCGGAGAGTGCGGCAACCGTTTCCAACCGTTCTAGTAAATAGGGACTCCCGTACACGATGACGATTAAGGGGACATGTGCTTCGGAAGCGCGCGCTGCACAGCGTTCCAATTGGCGAATGACCTCGTTGCTGATTCCGTGTTGTTTGCTTGCTGAATGGCTCGTGCCTCCGATGTGGATGGTCATCCACTGCGGATTTGGAGCAATGAGCGAACGAAAAATAGCCGCGCCTTCAGAGATGAATCGGCCCGCACTGACCGCTTGGCTAGAGGTGTCCATGGACCCACCCATGATTTGGTCAATCACGGTATTGAATGTCACATCGGGTCGACCTTTCCACCCGATAAATAACGAAGATACCGATTGGATGTCTGAACTGAAGGGCAATCCAATTCCCGCATTTTTGATGACTGTGAGGCTCGATGAGAGAATGGAACGGTGATTGATTTCGGCCTCTGAGGTATCGACATACCCCGTTGGCTTTTCGTCTACACGACACCATGATTTGGCTTGCAAGACCCGTTTGCACTTCTTGGCAATAAAAAGAGAATCAATTCTCCCGTCATTGACCGCTTGCTCGAGTTCGGCTAAAACACGATGTGGCTGTCCAGGAAATAGCAAGATATCATTGCCCGCCAACAATGCGTCGGCGTGCGGGCTGGTTGTGGTTGCGAATGAAGCGAACCCTTTCATCGTCATCGCATCCGTAAAAACAAGTCCTTGGAATCCGATTTCCTGACGGAGTAAGGTGTCGATGATGCGCGGAGAAAGGGTTGAGGGCTGTCCCAAAGTCGAGTCCAAAGCAGGGATGTACAAATGGGCTGCCATCATGGCGCCAACACCGGCATTTGTGAGATGACGGAATGGGGCAAGTTCAATCCTGTTGAGCCGCACGGTATCATGCAAAATAGAAGGTAAGGTCAAGTGGGAATCTGAATCTGAGTCGCCGTGACCAGGAAAATGTTTGGCTGTTGCTAATACTCCAACGTCCTGCATTCCTAGTGCGTAGGCTGTTCCTAATTGACTGACCCATTCCGGGTCTTCTCCAAATGAGCGGCTGCCTATGACGGGGTTTTGGGCATTGCTGTTGACATCGACAACTGGAGCAAAATTCACATGTACGCCTACTGATCGTAGCATCTCGCCTACTTCCTGTCCGAAGCTTCGGGTTAAATCCAAGTTGCGGGCTCCGCCTAGGGTAAGGGAACGGGGCCAAGATCGCGTAGAGTCCAAGCGCATTCCCAAGCCCCATTCTCCATCTGTAG
>JAPKAW010000308.1 GCA_028825055.1 Flavobacteriales bacterium
CCTTCGAATGTTAGCTCTCCTTTGCGCTTCGGGACAAAGGCGAGGTGGATTGCCGCGCGCTCATTGATGTCGAGCGTGTCGAGTATGTAATACCGGTAGTGCGCATTTCCCCGATCATGCAGCGGTGAAGTGAAGGCCCGGTTCAGCATCAACAAGCGATTCTGATAGAGATTGATCTCTGGAAAACGGGCATTCAATTCAGATGGATTGTCTCCTCCTGTGATGCGTCCGCTCATTTGAGCGGCTTCAATCACGGCTTGCTTACGCGTTGGATTACGCGCAGTATGAACAGTCCCAATGGACTCTCCAATCATGAGAGGGAGCGCGGTTCGGACTTCAGAACTGTCCATGTAATCGAATACCCATGAAAAAGGCCCCCAATACCACCGTGTTCTTTGCTCTTCGCTGACATCATTAACGTCTAGTTCAATGCGTGTAAACGTTTTTTGTTTTGCAGCAGGGAGCTGTGAAGGATCGTTTTGTGCTTTGGCATCCAAAACCCTTTGCATAAAAGGTTTGGCGGGATTTACGGCGTCTGGATCAGGACGGACCTCCGCTTCAATCAATTCTACTTGACGGGGTTCCAACGCAATGTTTTGTTTCTGCTTGATCCCTCGAGTAACGTTCAACGACTGGCTGCCGTACCCCAAAAAACTGACGAAAAGCATACCAGGTCGTCGGGGTGTAGTCAGAGAATACTCTCCATTCTCATTGGTGGCTACGCCTTCTCCTGAAGCGCTGAATGATACATTGACATAAGGGAGCGCTTTCCCATTGCTAACGTCAAAAACACGGCCTGAAACCGTCGTGTTTTGAGACCACCCGGTCAATGAGCCAAGGCAGAAGAGGAGTAAGAAGAGAATTGGGGCCTTCATCCAGATCAAGCGCGTTCAGCATTTCGTTTGACGACACGCCGAGAGATCACAATACTGAACTCATATAATACCAATACCGGCAATGCTACGAGCACTTGGCTGGTTAAATCTGGAGGAGTGATCACTGCTGCAATAATTAGAATGGCAACGAGTGCATGCTTTCTGTAAGACTTGAGAATCTCGGGGGTGACCAGGCCTGCTCGGCTCAAGAAGTAAACCACAACAGGTAGCTGAAAAATCAACCCAGCAGCTAAAGTAATCGAGGCGATGGTCTTCATGTAGGACATGACCGAAATCCGGGCTTCGACGTCTCCCAATTCGTAGTTGCCAAGGAATTGCAATGAGAGTGGGGCGATCACCCAGTAACCGAATGCAACGCCGGTAAAAAACAAGACCGAAGAGCTCAATCCGATTCCGCTGGCGGCTTTGACTTCTGCACTCTTCAGAGCGGGCCGAATAAAAAGCCAGCCTTGCCAAAAGACGAGTGGAAATGAAATGATGAAGCCGCCGATCGCTGAGACCAGAATGTGCGTAGTGAAATTCCCTAGCATGGTGGTGTTGATCAACTCATAACTGATCTCTTGAACACACAGTGTTTGTCCAGCGCCAATGACTTCAGACAACCAGCACCATACTCTGAAACTTGCAAAATCAGTTCGTCGTGGACCAAAAAGGACTGTCTCAAAAAGCCAGGACTTACAAATAAACAAAGTGATTCCAGCCGAAAGAATGAAGACAGCCGACCAAAAGAGTCGCTTGCGCAATTCTTCCAGATGGTCCAGAAAGCCCATCTCGGCTTCCTCTGTTTTTTTATCTGTTGGTTGATCCAATGCCATAATGCATGCTCAGAAATTAATAGATTCCTTCTTTAAGGATGTCATGCAAATGAACCATGCCTTGGTATTGTCCCTGATCGAGAACCACGATTTGGGTTATGGACATTGATTCCATGCATTGAAATGCTTCAACAGCCAACTGATTCGCTTCCATCACCTTCGGGGAATTCGACATGATGTCTCGTGCCGGAATGCTCGGGGAAAGTCCTTTTTCAATTGAACGACGGATGTCTCCGTCAGTGATGATGCCAACGACTGTGTTCCCATCCATTACGGCTGTAGCTCCGCAACGTCCAGCACTCATTTCAAGGACTGACTCTTGTAGTGATGTGGTAACATCTACTTGCGGCTTCCTGTCTGTTGAAACTAGGTCTGCCAAGCGAACATAGAGGCGTTTACCAAGCGCTCCTCCTGGGTGGACTTGAGCGAAGTCTTCACCGCGAAACCCTCGAGCCTCCATGAGGCAGGTTGCTAAGGCGTCTCCCAAAGCCATTTGGGCGGTTGTGCTGGATGTCGGAGCCAGGTCCAGAGGACATGCTTCTCTTTCGACGGTAGCGTTCAACACCCAACGGCTTTGATGCGCTAAATGGGAATCTGTGTTGCCTACCATTCCAATCAACGGAGCACCTAGACTATGAATCAGGGGTGTGAGCGCTTTGATCTCAGGTGAATTGCCGCTTTTTGAAATGCACAAAACCACGTCTTCTTTTTGCACAAGGCCCA
>JAPKAW010000309.1 GCA_028825055.1 Flavobacteriales bacterium
TGGCGGCTTACAATGCCGGACCCGGAAATGTGAACAAGGCGATTCGTAGAAGCGGCGGGAAAAAGAACTTTTGGGAAATTCGCTACTTTTTACCCCGAGAAACACGGAACTATGTTCCGGCTTTCATGGCTGTAGTGTATCTGATGGAATACCACGCTGAGCACAATATATTCCCAGCAGAGCTATTCACTCCGTATACTGCTTTAGACACGGTTGAGGTGAATACGGTATTGCGCTTTGACCAGATTGCAGCGCATTTGAACATGGACGTGGAGGGTCTATCACAACTAAATCCGATGTTTCGATTGGACATCATTCCCGGACCGCCGGAAAAATGGCCCCTCGTGCTTCCACAGAATTTGATTCCATCTTTCTTGGCTTACCAGAAGGACATGATCTTACATGAACCCGAGCGAACACCCGAAATTGTGTTTGTGCCTGAGCCTGTTATTTACCGGGTGAAAAATGGGGATGTCTTGGGTGGAATCGCGTCGAGATATGGTGTCGGCGTGAAGCAAATCAAGGAATGGAATGGCTTAAAAGGCACGATGATTCGGGTTGGACAAAAACTGAAAATTCATGCAAACCCTCGTTCCCTTTAAAGGCCTGTGCATTGGGGTGTTGATTTTTTGTTCTGCGCTTATGATCGTGGGCTGCGGAAGTCAAGAAGGTGCGCGGTATGCGCTTCCTGGAAAAGTAGGCGCTTCGGGTGAATTGGTTGTCGTTTGCTCAAACGCGGTTTGGAAAGGCGCTGCGGGTGATACCGTCCGTAGCATTTTCGGACAACCGTTTCCGGTGCTCCCTCAATATGAACCCTGGTTTGATTTGGTGCATTTGACACCGGATGCGTTTGACCGTTTTTGGAAACCTCATCGCAACGTTCTTGAATTGGAGTTAGCGGATCGAGTAGATACACAGGAGGCGCAATTGAACATATTCCGAGAAAAGTATTCCCGCCACCAGATTTATATGGAGGGAAAAGCGCGGAAATCAGAGGACTTGGCCTTGGCCATAGCGGATAAAGGAATGGACATGCTAGGCGTGTTGCATCGGGCGGAAGTGCAGCGGTTCGCCGCGTTGGTTCGTTTGGATAAGAACGAGGTCATTCAAAAGGAATTGGTCGAGTGGATGGGGATTGAGTTGATCGTTCCTCGTGACGCGCGGTGGGCTAAGAAACTAGAAGATTTTGGTTGGATTGATCGGCAACTAACTCGATTGAAAGGTGGAGACAACCATGATGTTCAGCAGGGATATTTGATCTACACCGAACCCTATACAAGCGACTCTCTGTTCTCTATGCAGGCGAGACTATCCAAGCGGAATTCGGTGTTGAGGAAAAACGTGATCGGCCCAACCCCTGGCTCGTATATGACCACGGAGATGCGCTACGTGCCGTCGTATGAGGAGGTCGTATTCAAGGGAGGATTTGCCTCTGAATTGAGGGGGCTTTGGAAAATGGAAAACGACTACATGGGCGGCCCGTTTTACAGTTTAACCACGTTTGATGAGAAGAGTGGTCAGTTGATCACCGTTGAAGGCTATACCTACGCTCCTTATTTTGATAAGCGGGAATACATGCGGGAAGTGGAAGCGGCGGTCCGTTCTCTGAATTTGAATCCGGTCCTTGTTGCTCCTGAAGAGCCTTCCACTCCATGAGAACGGTATTTTTCATCCTAGTGGTCTTTACGGGATGCACCGTTCCGAATTCGGAGCAAAATTTTGACCAAAACTGCACTTCGGATACGTGGCAAATGGGCACGAGTATTCGGGCTTTAGAGGTCGTGAGTGATCAAGAAATATGGTACGCAGGTGCCAATGGAATCGTCGGTTTTACGATGGATGGAGGTACAACCTGGAGCCAGGACACCTTGCGGCTCGTTGATGGAACATTGCCTGCGTTTCGGTCCATTGCAGTAACAGGAAGGGCGGTTCACGCACTGACCATTTCCACCCCAGCGGTGCTCTTTCGAACCACCGATTCAGGGGCTCATTGGGATTCAGTGTATACGGAGCATCACCCCGATGTTTTTTACGATAGCATGGCTTTTTGGGATGACGAAAACGGGATCGCAATGGGTGATGCGATTGGCGGTTGTCTTAGCATCATCCTCACCCATGACGGAGGCGCCTCGTGGCAAAAAATCCCGTGTGAACAGCTTCCTGAAGCGATGGAGGGCGAAGCGGCGTTTGCGGCATCCAACGGCAACATCGCGGTTTCCGATAGCGCAGTGTGGATTGCAACCGGCGGATTGGTCTCTAGGGTTTTCTATTCTGCAGATCGCGGCCACACATGGGAGGTGTTCACCACCCCAATTGTGCAAGGTGGAACTATGACAGGGATGTTCAGTGTCGACATGTTGGATGCCGAACACGGCATCGCTTGGGGAGGAGACTGGGAGTCCATGTCAGACAATGCCGCAAATAAAA
>JAPKAW010000042.1 GCA_028825055.1 Flavobacteriales bacterium
CCGTGGCTACATTTCACATCGTCCGCATAGATTTCCAATTCCGGCTTGGCATTCATGACCGCTTCACGGCTCGCCAATATGTTCGCGTTCTGTTGATACGCGTTGGTTTGTTGCGCATCTGGACGCACAAAAACCTTCCCATTGAACACCCCTTTGCTTTTGTCATACAAGATGCCCTTATAACTCTCAGAGCTTGTGCAATGGGGCATCCGGTGATCCACCGTCGTATGGTTGTCAACCAACTCTGATTTGTTCGGTAGAAACGCCCCGTTCAATACGGTGTCTGCTCCTGAACCATTGAGCGCTATGGCCAAATCATTTCGAACCCATAACCCTTGAATCGTAGCGGTTTGAATGCGGAATCGGCTACTGGCTGCTTGATCAATGGACTCCATGGCCAAATGATGCACAGTACCCGGCTCATCCTGCACTTTGTCCAGACGCAACGTGGCGCCTTCACCGACAACACCTGTGGTCAGTGTATTGACAAATCCAGATGCATCGTCAGAAGATGAGGACCATACAACGACACTCGCCTCTGCATGTTTCCCCAAGTGTATAGAGTGCCGTAAAAAAGTCGGATTACCAACGCCTTCTTGACGCTGGTGAATGACCAACGGGCGATCCAAAACCACACCGTCCTTGATGGACAAGAATACCCCATCGGTGGCATATTTTCCATTCAACGCCGCAAACCAATCTGAGCGTTCCATGTCGGTCAAAACCCGCTTTTCATGGACGTGTGCTTCTGCATCCGATAAAGGCATGCACGTCACGCCTTCTGCAACGGGCAAACTACTCGATACGGCATCAAAGCAGCCGTTCACAAAGACCAAACGGTAGGCATCCAAACCTGGCACCGGCAAAGGGTCCAGTTCAGTAGCAGCAAGTGTTTGGGACTGACTGCGCGCGCAATCCGCCCAAAAACCGTTGACGGCAGTATATTTCCAACGCTCCAAACGTCGATGTGGAACAGGCAGCGTCGTCAGCAATGCATCAACAGCTTCGTTGATACAGTCTGGAAACAACGCCTGCAGCCGACGCTCCATCTCCAAGCCTTTCGTTTGGCTTGCAGCGTGCATTGGAAGGCGTTGAGGACCCAGTTGGGGTTGTTTATTCAACGCTTTACTCATGAGACGACGCCTTCTTTGATCCAATCATACCCTCTCTCCTCCAATTCCAATGCCAATTCTTTGCCGCCGGTTCTGACAATTTTCCCATCCACAAGAACGTGGACGAAATCGGGAACGATATAGTCCAACAAACGCTGGTAGTGAGTAATCACCAGAAAACTTCGCTCTGGTGAACGCATGCTATTCACTCCATTGGCTACAATGCGCAAGGCATCAATGTCCAATCCAGAATCGGTTTCATCCAAAATAGCCAACTTTGGTTCCAACATGGCCATTTGAAAAATCTCATTCCGCTTCTTCTCACCTCCTGAAAATCCCTCATTAACCGAACGGTCCCGGAGCTTGCCGTCCAATTCCACCAACGACGCTTTCTCCTTCACTAAGTTCAAAAAGTCCTTTGCTGCAATTGGATCAAGGCCTGCGTGTTCTCGCTTTCCATTGAGTGCCGCTCGCATGAAATTGATGTTGGAGACACCTGGGATTTCGACCGGGTATTGAAAAGCTAAAAACAGTCCGGAACGTGCACGTTCCGTGGCATCCATGTCCAGTAGGTCCTGACCATCAAAATCAACGGTACCCCCGGTTATTCCATATTCTTCACGTCCTGCAAGGACCGAAGCTAGCGTTGACTTACCCGAACCGTTTGGCCCCATAATCGCATGGACTTCACCCGGACCGATATGGAGGTCTAGTCCTTTCAAAATTGGCGTGTCCTCGACAGAGGCCTTGAGTTGATTGATCTTCAGCATTATCCTACACTTCCTTCCAGTGAAACTGCCAACAGTTTGCGCGCTTCAACGGCAAATTCCATGGGCAATTGATTCAAAACGTCTTTCGCGTATCCGTTGACAATCAAACTAATCGCTTGCTCGGCATCGATCCCACGCTGCAGACAATAAAATATTTGATCTTCTCCGATTTTCGAAGTGGTCGCCTCGTGTTCCACTTTAGCACTCGGGTTTTTCACCTCGATGTAAGGAAACGTATGCGCACCGCTCGTATCGGTCATGAGCAGCGAGTCACACTGAGAAAAGTTCCGTGCGTTTTCTGCGCTCGGCATGATTTGTACCAAACCGCGGTAACTATTTTGACTCCTGCCCGAGCTGATGCCTTTCGAAATGATGGTCGAGCGCGTATTGCGGCCCAAATGAATCATCTTGGTTCCCGTATCCGCCTGCTGCGCATTATTGGTCACCGCCACGCTATAAAACTCTCCGATGCTGTGGTCGCCCTTCAAAATGCAACTTGGGTATTTCCACGTCACCGCACTCCCCGTCTCGACTTGTGTCCAGCTAATTTTAGAGCGCTCATGGCAAATGCCTCGTTTCGTTACAAAGTTGTACACCCCGCCTTTGCCCTGCGCATCGCCCGGATACCAATTCTGCACCGTGCTGTACTTGATCTCCGCTTCATCGAGTGCGATCAACTCGACAACGGCCGCGTGCAATTGATTCTCATCCCGCTGTGGGGCCGTGCACCCTTCGAGGTAGCTCACGTAACTGCCTTTGTCTGCAACCAACAATGTCCGCTCGAATTGACCTGTTCCGGACTCGTTGATTCGGAAATACGTGCTCAACTCCATCGGACAACGCACCCCTTTAGGGATGTAACAAAACGAACCTTCCGTAAAAACCGCACTGTTCAGGGCCGCAAAATAGTTGTCTTTCGTGGGTACAATGGAACCGAGGTACTTCTTCACGAGTTCAGGATGCTCTTGCACCGCCTCTCCCAATGAACAGAATATGATGCCGAGCTCTCCCAACTTCGCTTTAAACGAAGTGGCAACAGAGACAGAGTCCATTACAAAATCGACAGCCACACCAGAAAGTCGCTTTTGCTCCTGGATTGAAATGCCCAACTTCTCCATAGTCCGCAACAATTCAGGGTCCACTTCATCCAACGAACCCAATTCCTTCTTTTGTTTCGGAGCAGCGTAATAGCTAATTCCTTGATAGTCCGGTTTGTTGTAGCTCAAATGAGGCCATTCAGGCTCCTCCATTTCCTTCCACACTTCATACGCAGCCAAGCGCCACTTCAGCAGCCACTCGGGTTCGTTTTTCTTGTCCGAAATGAACCGAATGATCTCCTCGCTCAGGCCGGGAGGCGCCTTATCCGATTCGATGTCTGTCGTGAAGCCAAATTCGTATGCTTTGGCAGTCACATCCTCCAATATCTTGTCTTTGCCGTCGTATGCCATGTTGCACCTTTAAATTAAGATCCTTTAAAGAGAGAAACTCTCTCCGCAACCGCATGTTCGATTGGCATTCGGATTATGAAAAACAAATCCATTTCCATTCAGCCCTCCGCTGTACTGCAATTCAGTTCCCACTAGGTAGAGAAAACTCTTACGGTCAACGACAATTTTCACTTCATTATCCTCAAAAGCCTGGTCTCCTTCGCCCATTACATGATCGAAGTCCATCTCGTACATCAGCCCTGAACACCCTCCACCTTTAACACCTACGCGCAAAAAACTACCTTCAGGACGGCCTTCCTCCTGCAATAATTTTCGCACTTCATCGCGCGCATTTTCATTGACTGTTATCATCGAAACTCGTTGATTTACTTGGGCAAATATACGCTGTTTAAACTCGCGCTAAACAGGTGCTACAGCGACAACTGCAGGTTCTTAGCCAGAACTGCACAAGGTTGGCAATCCAATCGCATCTTTGGAACACGAATAAAACCATGGCGCGCTCGACCTCATCCAATCCTCGTTACACAGCGTCCCAGATCACCACTGCGGTGACGACCACTGTTGGAATGACGCTTACCCTCCTGATGATGGGACTGCTAATCGTGATGGCTTATCTCGGTTCGCAATGGGAAAAGCAACTCCGCCAAGAAGCCCGGGTTCAAGTTTTTTTTCAGCGAGAGTTGGATAGCAATTTGCTTGAATCAGCGCGCGAAGCCTTGAGGACAGACCCTTCCGTCGAACGGGTTTCGTATTTAGATGCGGCCACAGCAAGTCGGGAGTTGGAGTTGGAGTTGGGCGAGTCTTTTGTTGACTTCCTTGGTTACATCCCCCTTGCTGATGTGATGGACATTCAAATGAAGGGGGCTTGGAGCACCACGGAAGAACTGACCCTGGCGGTGGAACGAATGGAGCAAATCCCTGGAGTCGAAGAGGTTGTTTGGCAAAAGGCATTGCTTCAACAAATCGAATCCGCGCTGGACCGCTTGTTTTGGCCTTTGTTAGGCCTCGCACTTGTTTTCTTGTTAGCGGCGATCGCTTTGATCAACAACACCATCCGTCTGACCGTATACGCCCGTCGCTTTATCATCAAAACGATGCAGCTGGTTGGTGCGCACCCGCAATCCATTCGCAATCCATTCATTCGCCAAGGACTGCTCTACGGCGTATTATCCGCAAGTCTCGCGTTTGCTTCCATCAACGGGTTGTTGTTTGCCGTCCAATGGCACAACAATAGCCTTTCCCCTTTTTTCTCTCCACTGAGTCTCTTGATTCTTTGGGGGATTTTGTTGGTTTTAGGGGCCACATTGGGCGGAATTTCAACGGCCGTCGCTGTGAATCGATTCCTTCGCAAACGCTTGGATAGCTTGCACTAAATTTGACCCATGAGTGAGAAGAACACCTCCGCTCCATCCGCTGATGGATTTGCTTTTACACGAACCAATTATATCTGGTTGATTGCCGGCATGGCCATTCTCGTGATCGGGTATATCCTCATGTCAGGCGGCAAGTCGGAAGACCCCAATGTATTCAGTGATGCAATCTTCAATTTTCGAAGGATCACACTTGCTCCGATCGTCGTTTTGACAGGCTATGGCACGATTTTCTACGCGATTCTGAAAGGACGATGACACATTGGGAAGCCGCTCTGCTTGGCATCATTCAGGGCCTGACAGAATTCCTTCCAGTAAGTAGCTCTGGGCACCTCGAGCTAGGAAAATCCTTGTTTGGATTGAGTGATGTGGATTTGACCTTTAGCGTCTTGGTTCATGGAGCAACGGCTTGCAGTACGCTCGTTGTTTTCCGCAAGGACATTGTACAATTGATTGTAGGGGTGTTCAACGGAAAGGCTGAAAACGCTCAAAAATCCCGAGTGTATGTTGGTTGGTTGGCAGCCTCTGCTGTTCCCGCCGCTGTAATCGCCTTTACCCTACGTGATGTGCTCGAAGAAGCCTTCATCAACCAACCTCAACGTGTCGGATACATGCTGTGCGTGACGGCGCTTGTCTTGTTTTTGTCTGAACGTATGCGGGCTTCGGAACGCCTTCTGACTTTACCGCGCGCTGTTGCCATAGGTCTAGCGCAAGCCATGGCCATCATCCCAGGCATCAGCCGATCGGGGTCAACGATTGGAATGGCCATCGCTTTGGGCGTTTCTCGAGAAGAAGCCGCTCGATTTAGTTTCTTGATGGCTTTGCCTGTTATCCTCGGCGCCACGGCTCTCGAAGTCCTTGACCTCATTCAGGAACCAGCCGCTGCTGGAGCGTCTATGGGATGGAGTGCGTATCTACTCGGGGCCATAACGGCATTTATAAGTGGGTGGTGGGCGTGTCGTTGGATGATACGATGGGTGAAGAGCACAAGTCTCAACGCCTTCGCCATTTATTGCTTGATTGCAGGGGTCGTAACCATTGTGATCCTATAAATTCCATCCTGTTACGATTCACTTCCTCTCCATGAGCCATTCCTTTTCAGTTTTTTTAATCGCCCTCGTTGCCCTAACAACCGGGTGTTCTGAAGTTACATTTCAAGAATCTGTTCCTCTCAATCGCAAGTCTTTGAATGCCTTTCCAAAAGCATGGCACGGCGTCTGGACCGATACAGAGGGCGACTTGCATACCATCTCTGGATCCGGTTTCGAGTCGTCGGATAGTGAGACAGAGCCCGTCCTATTGAGCCCATCTGTTTTGCTCAAGCGGTTTCAAGGGTATTTGGTCTTAAACCGACAACAAGACAATGGACGCTGGGAGGTATTGCTAGCCAAGCGTAAAAAAGACCGCATCCTTCTCTTTCAATTCGATTCTTCCAACGAAGCTTCGGTTGCCGTCTGGGAGGCGGTTTTGGGCGCATCCATGGAACAAGCGTCAGCCCCATCGGTGGATGTCAATCGCAAAACCTATGTGTTATCGCCCGAAAACAACTTTGCACTTCGGCAGCTCATTCTCAAAGGGGGATTGACGGAAATTTCCACGTTGAAGCGTACCGCCGACTAGGTTCAGCGCAGCGCACCAAGACCTTTAAGCACGATCGTTGGAAGCCACTACATCCCAATTGATTTGCTGCATAAACGCGGCGATATAGTCTTTTCTGCGATTTTGATAGTTCAAGTAGTAAGCGTGCTCCCAAACGTCAACTCCTAGCAAAGGCTGACCTACTTGCTCCACTACGTTGGTCATCAGCGGGTTGTCTTGATTGGGAGTACTTGTGACTTCCAGTTGACCTTGGGGGTTTCGAATCAACCAAGCCCAGCCACTGCCGAATCGCGTTGCTGCCGCCTGAGAAAATGCATCTTGAAACGCCTCTACCGACCCGAATACTTCTATCAATTCAGCACGCAAGTCACCTTCAGGCATTGGTGAGCCTCCTGGCTCCAAGGTTCTCCAATACAACGTGTGGTTGTAATGCCCTCCCCCATTATTCCGAAGGCCCTTTTGATCAGTTGTGATGGAGGACAACAAAGACTCCAAAGTCAATCCTTCGGTTGACATTCCTTCAGCAATCATAGCCCGGTTCAACTTGGTGACATACCCGGCATGGTGTTTGCCGTAATGGATCTCCATGGTCATCGCATCAATCGCTGGATTCAGCGCGTCAAATCCATACCCTAAAGGCTCCTGTTTGAACAGGAACGGTGGTGGGTTTAAATCATTCCCTTGTGGACTCTCTGTCCCCTGGTCGTTGCATCCGGCCAATGGTGCCAATAACAGTCCCGCACCTGCGGTTCCAGCCAATTTTATGAACGTGCGCTTCTTCATGTTGCAAAGATGGGTCTTCCACGTTAAAGTGTGGACATCAATGCAATCCTCCTGCGCGTCCAGCCGTTGGAACCATTAGATTCGATGTTGCAAGCGCCATGAAACATTCACTCCGATGGGTCCTATTGCTCGTGCTCCTCACGTTCCTCTCTGCAGGCGGAGGTTTGCTATGGATTGTCCAGCACGAGGCCGAAGCAGAGTCGGCCGTTTTGGAGTCCATCGCATCGCATTTGTTAACCGATGCACACATTGGTGATGTCACACTTGACATCTGGACAGGCTTTCCTTACATATCACTGCGACTCGAAGACGTCGTTCTTATGGGGTCATCAGGCTCCCCCTCCGATACCCTGCTGAAGGCCGATCAGTTGCAGCTGCACTGCAATGCCTTTCAACTGCTCCTCGGACAGTACCAAATCGAATCTGCGTCCATGGAAGGCGGCTTCGTGTCGCTCTTGTCCACTCCCAACGGTTCATGGAATACCGCTGTTTGGAAAACAGATGATGCTGAAAATCAAAACGAAGCACGCTTCGCTATCAACGGGTTGACATTGAGTCAGTGCGAGGTCCAAATGAACGAAATGTCAATGCATCTCCCTGACTTGCACATTACAGGAGCTTGGGAGGATGCTATTCTCAATGCAACCATTGAAGGAACTGTTGAACAATTCAGCTTACAAAAGGGTGCTGTGCCACTCCCGGAAGCCGCTATTTTGCTCGTTGCCCAATGGAACGAAAGCACGGGAAACGCGTCGATACAGATGCCTCGAGCCAAATGGATGGAAGGGCAATGGCAAACGGAAATTCTTTACAACACCGCGTCAGGGTGGTCCTGCGAAGGAACCTTTGACGACATCCCCGCAAGCCTAGTGCTTCCGTGGCTTGACCTTTCCAAACCATACAACTCCCTTGAGTCAAACGCCCTTCTCTCTGGGAAGTTCACCTGGCTCGATGGTGAACTGGGAATGCAGGCAACACTACCCAAACAAGCATGGAGCATATTACCTGATGAGCTTAACCGCCGCATAGAAGGCCAAGTCGAGGCTTCCATCTGGGCTAAATACGCTCAGAAGCACTGGCGCATCGATGTGCCGAAATGTGCACTTGAACTGGATGGCCTCAAGCTCGATGGTACGTTGAATGCCTTCAATCCCGAGCTGGGATCTTTTGAGCAATCACAAATAAACGTGCAGATGGATGCGCTGCAGTTAGGCGATTGGTGGGGTTTGGTCATTGAAGAAGGAGTCCAACCAACGAAAGGGTCGGCCAATTGGAAAGGTCATCTAGCTCGCAATGCTCAAAGCGAGTTCACTGCAGGCGGCCTTTGGGAGGTGACGAACTGGAGTGGCTTAGAAGATGACGGGTCTCCCTGGGAGTTCACGGGCAACGGAACGCTCGATCATAACGCGCTCGAAATCCTACGATTCGATGCCCACTGGGGCGAGGATTACTTTTCGGGGTCAGCAGGGATCTTGCAGCCTCTTGCGTGGCAATCTGGTCGGCCGATTCGAGGGCACGCCGAGATCGCCTTGGAATCGTGGTCGTACAAGTCTTCATCACAAGAACCCGTTCTATTATCGCAATTGCATTTACCCGTGGGCAGCCGTATTGATTGGTCGGTTACCTGTGAAAGGGGGCAATACGGTAGCTGGACCTTGCAGAACATTGAAGCTCAAGGACGCTTCGAATCAGATCTCTGGAAGGTGCACCGGTTTCAAAGTGAAACGCTTGAGGGACAATTGAGCGGAGATGGCCAGATCCTCTTCATCCCAGAAGAAGACCGCGCCGTGGTCCAGGTGCACCCTGTAGCAACGGCATTGAACCTGCCCTCCTTATTTCAAGCATTCGATAATTTTGATCAGGCCACACTCAGGGCTGAGCATCTTCAAGGCGCTCTTACGGCGTCCGGTTCCATGCAATTCGATTGGAATCATGCCATTACTTGGCTTCCTGAAACATTCGAAATGCTCGCTGAGGCAAAGGTTGAACAAGGTGCTCTTCGAAAACTAGAAGCCTTTGAAGCCATTGCCCAATATCTCAGAGACAACCGCATGATGGCGCCGTTGCTAGACCCCAACGACCTGTCTCGAAGACTCGAGGAAGTGGTCTTCCAACCGCTCGAAACCCCCATTTATGTCGCAAAACAATCCGTGCATTTACCGGCCGTGCAAATTCGGTCCTCCGCGATGAACATTAGCCTTGAAGGTTCGTACACATTCGACGGGGCGATGGACTACACGCTGGGTTTTGCTATGCGTGATTTACGGAGTAATGAAGAAGGCCAATTTGGGCCCATCGAAGACGACGGTTTGGGACAGCAGTTCTTTATCCAAATGCATGGCAATGTCGCTTCACCCGAATACCGCTGGGACCGCGAAGCACAACGCAATCACCGAAAGAGTAATTTTCAACGGGAAAAGGAATTGCTCAAATCATTGTTCAAACGTTCCTAAGCTACCAATAGCACGCCCTTATCTTTGATTCATGACGCAGCAAGATCATTTAGCGACCATTCGAGCAAAACAAGACCAAGCCGCCTCGGCTTGCCAAAGGGCAACATTGTTGCTTCAGCACAGCCCCGATGCTGACACGCTCGATCAGATTGCCGCATCCCTGTCTGAAGTTCAGGCTGCAGTAGCGGTTATTGCGCATTGTTTGGAGGCCGTTGAGTCATTGAGCGCATCCGGTCCTGAGCAAACAGAATCCATTCCAATTCCCCCGGAACCGTTGGAGGCAGTTGTCACTCCAGCGTACGAAACTTCCGCAGCGACAACTGCGATAGTCGCCGAGCCGGTCATCGAAGAGGTCGCTGCTGCCATACCAGAGGAAAATCCCAACCCATCATCAGGGCCTTCGCTTTTGGAAAAACACAACGGATCTCCTCTAGATAGTATTCAAATGGCGCTTAGCATCAACGATCGTGTGCGTTTCTCAGCGGTCTTGGCGCAGGGCGACATGGAGCGCTTCAATCAGTTGTGCGGAGACGTGGATAGCGCCAACAGTCTCGAAGGAGCCCTACGCTCGGTAAAGTCCTCATGCTCTCACATCACATCTTGGGATGACGAAGAGGAAGCACCGTTCCAGTTTTTACACCGCGTCCACAGAGTCTTTGCCTGATGGAAGCCAAAGAAAAAACCCGCGCTTCGATCGGATCACTTGTCTTGATTCCAACGCCTGTTGGAAATTTGGGTGACCTCGCTCCTCGCTCCGTAGAAGTTCTCAAGGAGGCCGACTTGGTGCTTGCTGAAGACACCCGTACCACGGGGAAGCTGATGCGTCATTTCGAAATTGACACCCCGCTTCGAGCGTTTCATCAACACAACGAACACCGCGCCGTAGAAGGGTTGGTCCAACAAATGGAAACGGGCTTGCAAATTGCGTTGTGCTCCGATGCGGGAACTCCTGGGATTTCTGACCCCGGGTTTTTGTTGGTCCGAGAGGCTGTTCAACGTGGGTTCATCATCAGTTGTATTCCCGGGCCTACAGCTTTTGTGCCGGCACTTGTCGTCTCCGGACTTCCTTGCGACCGCTTTGTTTTCGAGGGGTTTTTACCGCACAAAAAAGGTCGTCAAAAGAAGTTAGGTGCGCTGGCAGAAGAGGAAAGAACTTGGGTGGTTTATGAGTCTCCCCATCGCATGGTCAAATTGCTCGGAGAACTGATTGAGTATTGCGGTCCAGATCGCTTGGTTTCCTGTTCTCGAGAAATATCGAAGCTTCATGAAGAAACTGTCCGAGGTACCGTCACCTCTGTTTTGGCCCATTTTACAGAACATGAACCGCGTGGCGAATTTGTCGTGGTTGTGGCCGGTCGCGCCTGAGGGAGTCGTTGCTAAAACAGCCTCCCGTGCAAGTCACTGACTTGCTCAATCGCAACAAGCTCCATATTACTTCCTTCTGGAATCTGGATATTCCGTGCGTGCGCACTGTGAAACATCCTTTTCATGCCCAATCGCGATGCCTCAGAAACTCGATGGCCGAGTCTTGGAACAGGTCGAATCTCGCCTGTAAGGCCTACTTCTCCTGCGAATACTGTGCCCCAAGGAAGAGGAACATCCAAGGCGCTGCTCAAAATAGCCGCCACGACTGCCAAGTCTAACGCGGGATCTTGGATTCGCAAACCTCCGGCCATATTCAAAAACACGTCTTTAGAGGCAAGCTTGAATCCGCAGCGCTTCTCCAAGACTGCGAGCAACATATTCAATCGGCGAAGGTCGAAACCCGTACCCGACCGTTGCGGAGTTCCATAGACGGCTGTACTCACAAGTGATTGCACTTCCACCAACATCGGCCGAACACCTTCAATCGCTGCAGCGATTGCTGTCCCGCTCAAACCATCTTCTCCAACCTTTTGCCCCAACAAGGCGTGGGAAGGGTGTTCAACAGCAATCAAGCCGTTGCCCTGCATTTCATACAGCCCCAATTCCGCTGTGGTTCCAAAACGATTCTTGATCGCACGTAGCATGCGATACGCATGATGGCGTTCTCCTTCAAATTGCAATACAACATCGACCATGTGCTCGAGCACTTTGGGTCCTGCTAAGGATCCTTCCTTCGTGATGTGACCAATGAAAAAGATAGGGACTTGGTGCTGCTTCGCAAATCGTGTCAATGCGGATGCGGCTTCTCGAATTTGACTGACTGAGCCAGGAGCCGATTCAATTTCCGGAAGAAACAGGGTCTGAACTGAATCCACAAT
>JAPKAW010000043.1 GCA_028825055.1 Flavobacteriales bacterium
TCTGAATGGAAAGTACAGTCAGATAAGTCTCGTACATTTTTCAATACGCAGGTCCACAGCCCGGTCGTTGATCAGGATAACCTCAACCTCTTTCAACCATGAATCGAGTTCAATCCCTTTTTGGAGTTCAATGGCCTGTTGTTCAGGCAGGGATGATTTGGTGTAGCGGCTGGGAATTAGCGAGTGCTGTTTCCAACGCCGGAGGCTTGGGGGTCATTGGAGCAGGGTCTATGTATCCCGAAGTCTTGCGCGACCAAATAGTGAAATGCCAGGCCGCAACAGACCGGCCGTTTGCGGTAAACATCCCTTTGATTTATCCGGCCATAGAAGAGCACATGCAGACCATTATTGAGCTCGGTGTGCCGATTGTATTTACGAGTGCGGGAAGCCCGTCTAAATGGACTTCAGTTCTCAAAGAGAAGGGCGTTTGTGTGGTACATGTGGTCAGCAGCGTCAAGTTTGCTTTGAAAGCTGAAGCGGCTGGGGTGGATGCCGTCGTCGCCGAAGGGTTTGAGGCAGGCGGACACAATGGAAGAGAAGAAACGACCACCTTGTGCCTGGTTCCTGCAGTCGCTGATGCAGTTCAAATTCCGGTGATCGCGGCTGGCGGGATTCACGATAGCCGAACCACGCTCGCAGCCTTTGCCTTGGGAGCGGAGGGCGTACAAATTGGAAGTCGCTTTGTGGCGACACCAGAATCGTCGGCCCACCGCGCATTTAAAGAGCGCATTGTAGAAGCCGGGGAAGGAGAAACGCTTTTACGGCTCAAAGACCTGACCCCGGTGCGATTGTTGGACAATCCCTTTTCTAAGCAAGTCGCAGCAGCTGAAGAGGCTGGAGCTGGGGTCGATGCATTGCGCAGTTTGCTGGGACGAGGCCGCGCTAAAAAAGGCATGTTCGAAGGCGATTTAAACGAAGGTGAACTTGAAATTGGCCAAGTGAGCGGTCAAATTAACAGGATCCAACCAGCGGCTTCAATTGTCGAAGAGCTTGTCGCGGCTTATCAGGAACTCACATCTGGCATGAAAGACCCGCATTTCCGATGGTGAGTGAAGCCATGGGCTCGCCCATCTTGTTTTATGATGGCGCATGTGGTTTGTGCAGTCGAGCAGTTCGCCAGTGCATTGCTTGGGAAAGGAAAGAAAGCGGCTTGCGGTTTGCGTCGCTCCAAGGAGAAACAGCCTCCAATGTGCTTCCAGCCAATCTTCGCACCGCTCCGTTTGCGTCTTTGGTTGTCTATACGGATGCTCAGGCTTTGATCGAATTAGACGCCTTGAGTTGCCTTGCCAAGACCCTGCGTTCTCCGCTTAAGGAAGTGATTCTTTTGGCCTGTTCAGTTTTGTTTAAACCGCTGACGCGATGGGGGTACCGCTGCATAGTGGCAAACCGACACCGGGTCCCAGCAGAACACTGCGCACTGGAAACCGGCCCTCGTTTTTTGAGCTAGAAGCCTCAGGAATCGGAAGCCTTGAAGAATTTCAAGATGTTTTTAGCAACCTTCATGTTGACCACCTCTATGAGCTCGGCTTCAGAAGCTTGGCGAATGGCGAGGATTGTTTTGAAGTGAGCCATGAGTTTGTGGCGGGTCACACTTCCAACACCGGGGATGTCGTCCAACTCTGAATGCAACGCTGCTTTGCTTCGTAAATCCCGATGGTGGGCGAGGGAGAAACGGTGGGCTTCGTTCCGTAAGTGCTGAATAAGCTTGAGTGTAGACGAACGCTTATCAATGAATAACGGCAAGCTGTCGCCAGGAAAGAAGATCTCTTCAAGCCGTTTTGCAATGCCTATAATGGCGATTTTTCCGCGAAGCCCCAATTCTTCTAGGGCCTCCATGGCATGAGACAACTGCCCCTTTCCGCCATCGATGATGATCAATTGAGGCAAGGGCTCACCTTCTTCCGAGAGCCGCTTGTATCGCCTATAGACGACTTCACGCATAGAGGCGAAATCATCGGGACCCACGACGGTTTGAATGTTGAACTTTCGATAATCGGATTTTGCTGGTTTTCCATTTTTGAACACGACACAAGCCGACGCAGGATTGGTTCCTTGGATGTTGCTGTTGTCAAAGCACTCGATGTGAATGGGCAATGCCGTTAGACGAAGGTCTTCCTGCATTGTTTCGAGAAGACGTTGCGTAGATGCTTCGGGGTTGGTCTGCTCCAGGTGTTTTTGCCGGTCACGCATGTAGAACTTGGCATTGCGTTCGGAGAGCTCTACCAACCTCAACTTATCGCCTCGTTGCGGCACGTGACTTGTAACGCCAGGCAGGGCCAAGTCAATGAGGAAAGGCGTATAAATTGTCTTTGATTCGCTTTGAAATCGATCACGCATTTGCACGATTGCAGCTTCGAGAACCTCTCTGTTTTCCTCTCCTAGCTTTCGCTTCACTTCGGCTGTATGTCCTTGAATGATGGAGCCATTTTGCACTTTGAGGAAGTTCACGTAGGCGCAACGGGCATCCTGCACCACGCTAAAGACATCCACATCGGTGATGGTCGGGTGCACGATGGTGTTTTTTGCCTGGTACTTCCGAACGGATTGGAGACGCAACTTGAAACGCTCCGCATCTTCAAAAGCGAGAGCGTCAGCAGCCGTCTTCATTTGCCGCTCTAACAAGCGCACGACTTCGGCAAGATTCCCTCGGAGGAGAAATCGAATGGCATCGATGCTCTTTTCATATGATTCGGTTTGCTGGTTCCCCGCACAGGGACCGAGGCAATTTCCGATGTGGTATTCTAAGCACACTCGAAATTTTTGAGACTCGATATTTTCAGGAGTCAAAGACAGGCTACACGTTCGGATTGGATAGAGCTTGCGACACAACTCCAACACCGTGTGCATAGTTTTTACGCTCGGAAATGGACCGAAGTATTCGCTGCCGTCGCGTATGAATTGGCGCGTGGCAAAAACCCGTGGGAAGGGCTCTTTTTTAATAACGATATAGGGGTAGGTTTTATCGTCTTTGAGCTGGATGTTATAAATGGGTTTGTGCTCCTTGATCAGGCTATTCTCCAACAATAAAGCATCAGCTTCCGTTGGTGTAATCAACCACTGAACGTCCGCGATTTTGGATACCAACAGACGGGTTTTTCCATTTTCGTGTTGTTGTTTGGTGAAGTAGCTGGTAACACGTTTTTTCAAATCCTTAGCCTTACCTACGTAAAGCAGCTTGCCTACAGCATCAAAATGCTGGTAGACTCCTGGCTGATGCGGGAGGCGATCAAGGATTTGTTGAATGTGCGTAGAACGTGCCATCGGAGTTGCGAATTTCGGGACTATTCTCCAACTAAATTTGAATCATGGAATTCGTTACGGGTGGAACAGGTTTGGTTGGCCGCTACTTGGTGGCTGAATTGTTGGCTGGGGGCCGTGAAGTGCGCCTATTGTGTCGTCCACAATCGGATCGAAAGGCGCTGCTTCGCTTTCTGAATTATCGTGGCATTGACGGCCAAAGAATAGAATGGTGCGAAGGAGATCTCTTGGATGGTTCTTTTATGGAGGAGGCTATCGTGGGATGCTCCCGTGTCTATCATCTCGCTGCGGTCGTTTCTTTTCACCCCAAGGAGGCCCAACATATGATGCGAGTCAATCGCGATGCCACGAGAATACTTGTAAATGCGATGTTGCACGTGGGAGTGGAAGAGTTGGTACACCTGAGTTCTGTGGCGGCTTTAGGCAGGGTGGAAGGCGAGCCTGTGCACGAAGAAGTCCCCTTCGAAAGCGGGCCAAATGTAACGACGTATGCGCACAGTAAGTTTGAGTCAGAACTTGAGGTCTGGCGGGGCCAGGAAGAAGGCTTGAAGGTGTTGACGTTGAACCCAACGGTCATTCTTGGAGCGGGCGATTTCCACCGAAGTTCATCGGCTTTGTTTGCGATGGTTTACAAGGGTTTGAAATGGCATCCAATGGGGTCTAATGGCTTTGTTTCGGCACACGATGTAGCTCGTGCATGCCATGTGTTAGGCGATCATAAATGCTGGGGAAGACGCTATTTGCTGAATGCAGAAAACAGATCGTACCAGTCTGTATTCGATCAAATGGCGGATGATTTTAACGTCCAAAGGCCCTCCCGACCGCTAAAACCATGGATGATGGGGGCGGTTTGGCGTTTGTCTAAGGCGCTGGAGTTCATTTCGGGGAAACGTGCAAAAGCAACAAAGGAATCCGTAGCCACCACCCACAAAAACCACAGCTACCAAAGTGACCGTTTAGAAACCACACTGGGGGAAGCCGGCATCGTTTGGAAGTACCAGTCCGTCAATGAGGTTATCTCCGAAACAGCTAGAATATGCAAGGAGCAATTGAGCTCCAATTAGCGCTTGCGCTCGTCTGTTTCGGATTGAACGGAAATGCGCTCCATAGCAGTCAGTGCTTCAGCAGCCTCTTGCAACAGCGCGTCCATCGCAGCGGGTTGGGTATACCACCACCGGTAGCTCTCTAAAAACGTAGACTCTGTGATGTCAAAGCGCTGAAAAAGTTCGGCATAGTGGCTTTTCAAGAGCGTCTCTTCATCATCATTGCGCAACAACCGTTGTTTGGAGACGCCTTCAATTAACTGCACTTCAGTGAGCATCAACAAAAAGCTGTCACGGGCGAGAACGTGAGAAGGGGGATTGGCCTCGGGTTGTTTGGATGAAGAGCACGCTCCCAAAACTCCAAGTAATAGAGCAAGAATGAATCGGTTCATCGGTCAAAAAGTAGCCGTTGCCCAGCGTGGTTGCCTTGGGTGGTTTGAATGGATTGACCGTCGAACACATGAACGCCGTTGACCCATGTTCCTTCGACCCGTGACCTAAAGACTGTTCCTTCGAACGGTGACCACCCGCATTTATACAGCAAACCTTGACGTTCAACCGTCCAAAGACTATTCGGTGATACAAGCGTTAAATCAGCCTGATAACCTGGGCGGATATACCCTCGATTGGGGATATCAAATACTGTTGCAACACGATGTGCCATCAGGTTTACGACCTCATGTATAGGCAATACACCCTGGTGGACGAGCTCAAGCATTGCTGCCAAGGCATGTTGAACGAGTGGCCCGCCAGAAGGAGCATTGAAATAGGACTGTTGCTTTTCTTCCAAGGTGTGAGGCGCATGGTCTGTGGCTACGACGTCGATTCGCCCATCGAGCAAACCCGCGCGAATTTCTGCCCGGTCCGCATGTGTCTTTACTGCTGGGTTCCATTTGATGAAGGTCCCTTTTTCATCGTAATCGGCATCGGTAAACCAGAGGTGGTGTACACACGCCTCAGCCGTAATACGCTTTTCACTCGTCGGAATGTCGTTTCGAAAAAGCCCCACTTCTTTGGCTGTAGAAATGTGGAGAATGTGCAAGCGTGTATTCCATTTTTCAGCCAATTCAACAGCCATTGAGGAGCTGCGATAACAGGCTTCTGCATTGCGAATGATGGGGTGATGGTTGATGGGAACAGCTTCTCCAAAGTGTGCTCTAGCTTGTTCGGTGTTTCTCAGAATTGTTTGTTCGTCTTCACAATGTGTAGCAACGATCATAGGGCTTTCCTTGAAAACCGCTTCCAATACCTCGCGCTTGTCTACAAGCATATTCCCTGTTGAAGAGCCCATAAAAACCTTGATTCCACAAACCCGTTTGGGATCTGTTTTGAGAACTTCCTGCAAGTTGTCGTTGGAGGCCCCCATGAAAAAGGAATAATTCACAGCGCTGACCTCTGCGGCTCTCTCGTACTTGTCTTCCAAGAGCTGCTGCGTGAGTGCCTGGGGAACCGTATTGGGCATTTCCATGAAGGAGGTAATTCCCCCTGCTGCTGCTGCGGCTGATTCCGTAGCAATTTCTGCTTTGTGGGTGAGGCCGGGCTCGCGAAAGTGAACCTGGTCGTCAATGCATCCGGGCATTAACCACCGGTCCTTCGCGTCAATAACGATGGCTTGACCCGCTTCTGGATGTCCCGAAAGGTCCCCACCAACGGCTACAATGGTTCCGTTTGACCCAATGAGAACATCTCCCACCTCGCTCTTCCCGTCCGTGACGATGATGGCTTGGCTAAATAGTGTAGGGTTTGCGGAATTCATTACTGGTTTGCCGCTGGTTTAACGCGCCGAAGTCGCATTTGAAGGACTCCGAAAAAAGCTTCTTTAAAGATGCCCATACTCATCTTGCTTGTGCCCAATTCCCGGTCTGCAAACGTAATGGGGACTTCTTTAATTTTGAAGCCCAGTTGTTTGGCATTGTATTTCATTTCGATTTGAAAGGCATACCCAATAAAACGGATGCGCGTCAAATCAATTTGCTCCAACACTTCTCGACGATAGCATTTGAATCCGGCGGTACTATCACGGACGCCGAGCCATAGAATGCTGTTCACATATACGGATGCGAAGTAACTCATGAGAACGCGACTGATGGGCCAATTGCTCACGGCTCCTCCTTGGACGTAGCGCGAACCAACGGCGACACTGGCCCCATCTATGCAGGCTTGACGCAGTCGAACCAAGTCCTTCGGATTGTGTGAAAAATCGCAATCCATTTCATAAATCAACTGATAATCTCTCTTCAATGCCCATTGAAAACCAGCGATGTAAGCGGTTCCCAATCCGAGCTTCCCAGAGCGCTCTACTAGGTGGATTCGTTGTGGGTGGTCCGCCTGAACAGACTGAACGGCTTGTGCGGTGCCATCCGGGGAGCCATCGTCAACAACAAGCACGTCAAATGTCGGTTGAAGCCCAAGAACGGTGTCGAGCATCTTGTGGATGTTCTCGATTTCATTGTACGTTGGGATAATGACTAAACTACGCATCGGTAGGGTCTCTTAGGATGACATTAGAAGCATGTTGACTTCTGCTTCGGTTAGGTGCCGGAAGGTGCCGCGAGGTACGTTTTTCTTGGAAAGAGGACCGATGATTACGCGATCAACTTTGTGCACTTTGTAGCCGAAGTGCTCAAACATTCTGCGGGCAATTCGGCTCCTGCTGGACATAATTTCTAAGCCGATCTGGTGCCGATCTTCTCCAACAATCTCTACGGCCGAAGCCTTGACAAATCCTTCATCTAGGACGAACCCAGCTCTAATGGCATCCAAATGAGTTAAGCTCAACTTGTCAGAAAGAATAACGTGGTAAAGGCGCTTCATGCCGCTTCTTGGATCATTGAGACGAACGGCGAGCGGCTCATCGTTGGTGAAAAGCATCAAACCAGTGCTCTCACGATCCAATTTATCCAATGGCCGAATTTCTTCTTTGCATGCTTTTTGAACCAATTCCATAACCCCTCGTCGAGCATTGAAATCAGCAATAGAAGTCCCAAACCCTTTAGGCTTATTCAATAGAACATACCGTTTGGCATCAGGGCGAATGGCTTCTCCTCCGACATGAACGACATCGGTAGATGCCACCTTGAACCCCATTGAAGTGACGATCTCACCATTGACAATAACGGCCCCCGATTCAATCAGCACATCAGCTTCTCGTCGTGAACAAATACCTGCGTTGGAGACGAAACGGTTTAAGCGCATAGGCGCGTTGCTATTGGGCAACGGCTTTTTTACGGAAGGGACTTTTTTGGTCCCACCAAAGGCATGAGGTGGCTTTCCTGTATGTGGTTTCCCCGTTGTTCCTGGTCGGAATGTTTTGGAAATGCCGGTTTTTCGCCCGCCCGTTGTCGTTCGTTTCGTCGACTTCGATTGGCCTTTTGAACCGGTTGTTGAGGCGCGTCGGCCTGCTGAAGGAGTTTTCCTCATGATGCAGCAAAGGTAACGGCTTCAGGGTAGTGAAATGAAAGCATCAGGGATGTGTTGAATTCGATGTTTTACAGCGTCGAATTCAATGCAAACGATGTCGAAACGGATGGAAGTCGGGGGCTTAGAAAGACTTCGAAGAAAGTGGTGTGATACCTCAATAATACGCTGCTGTTTATGGAGATCGACGGACTCCAAACCACTTGATAGGGACCCTTTTTTACGCGTTTTTACTTCAATAAAGATCCACTCATCGTGAAGCCGAGCGATGAGGTCAACCTCTAATTTGCGGTACCTCCAATTGCGTTCGACGACGGTGTACCCTATGGATTGCAAATGTTTTGCTGCTAAACCCTCTCCCCAGAGTCCTCTTTTTGTCGTCCGCATAGGGAGAGCCCATTCGTTGTCTTTGGTCATGTCCCAAATGAAGCCGGGAAGCGCTTACTTTTGAGGCATGATTTTTCAGTGCACGGAAGGAATTGACAGACGAATGATGGTTCCCTTGATCCTATCGGTTCTGTTAGGCATGGTCTCAATGGATGCCATGGGACAAACAGAAGAAGGGGACTGGTATATCACATGGGGATACAATCGGTCCATGTATACATCATCTGATGTGCACATGTGGGGAACGGGTCCGGGAGGAGACTTTGATCTCACGCTCAACGATGTTGAAGCGAACGATATGCCTGAGCGGTTTCAAGCGAAGGTTTATTTTCATCCGGGGCTATTCACCATCCCGCAATACAATGCGCGTTTTGGAAAGAAAATATCCAAAAAGTGGTGGTTTTCAGCGGGCTGGGACCACATGAAATACAAATTAAGCAAGCAAACAGTGAACGTTTCAGGGTTTGCTAGCGCAAGTGATATGGGAATCGTTTCTCCTGCTAACCCTGTATTAGAATATGTGGATGAGGCCATTTATTGGGGTCCAGGCTTCAACTTGGAACACAGCGATGGAATGAATTTTGTGCGGTTCAGTTTCGAACGTGAATGGTCCATTTGGGAGGCACGTCAGGCAGACATCGCGTTGAGCGGGTTCAGCGCGGCTGGTGCAGGGGTGGTCGTGTGCAGCACTGACTTTAGATGGGCCGATGTCCGTCAAAAGAATGCACAGCGCATCAGCGGATTAGGAATGGGTTTCCATGCGGGATTGAGGATGCAATTGCACCGCCGGTTTTTCATTCAGACCACCGCTCATATAGGCGGCGTTTCGCTTCCTTGGATTAGAATTCAAGGCCCTGGAGATGCCGGGGCGGAGCAAAGCATTGGTTATTTTGAAGGTGCCTTTGCCTTGGGATACCTCATCGGGGGCAATCACCGCAACGATAAAAAAGCGTGTGACACGTGTCCCAAATGGGGACGCTGATTGACTTCTGGTCAATACAAAACCAGCTGGGCTTCACCAATCTTCACAGATCCTTCGAGTATAGAAATGGCATAAATGCCTTCTGACAAAGGTTCAATTGGCATGAAGAAAACACACGCCTCCAATCGCTCGTTCGCATAATCAAGTTGGCGGGTTGCGCTAATTGCAACTTGTGAATCGGATGTGGATTCTGTTTGACTTCCAGGAAGGATTGCACCGCTTTCTGCAATCACCTGCAAGTGCAGCGTTTTGTTTCCTGGAGTAGCAATCTTGTTTTCCAATAACGTAAAGCAGACACGAATCATATCTGCACGCGCCGCTCGGTTGCTTTCGCGTTGCTTTCCATTGCTCAACAAACGAATGCCTGAAGCATTCGATTCAGCTGCCTGCAGGGTTTGGCCTGTACTGATAATGTCCTCCATGTTTTGCTGCCGAACAACAAGATTAGCATTGCGTTCTTGGACCTCCTCTACGCGGGCTCTCATTTGATCATTCTCGTCAATCAATGCCAAATTGAGCTGATTCAAAGAATCTATGGTGGCAACGTACCCCTTCATGATTGTCCGCAAGGTTTCCGCTTCCTTTTTCGCCCGTGACAAGGACCAGTTTCCGTTGCGGACTTGTTGAACAAGGCCGTCGATCTGCGCGCGCTGATCGGCAATTTCAGCGATGATGAGTGCGTTTTCCGTGTTGAGCGTATCGTAGCTAAACCGAAGCTTTTCAAGGTCAAAAAGCACGTGTTCTTTTTCGAGGGAAACCGCGACAAGATCGGATTGACCCCTTTCGACATCGCCATTTCGCTCGTAAAGTTGATAACCCAAAACGGCACAGGCTAATGCCAGTGCCGCTGAGGTAATAATAAGAATGCGTTGTGAGTCCATACCCTACAAAGGTGCAATTCTCAAGCCAAAGTTGATGTCATTCATCTTTACCAAATCCAAAGAACCCTCCAAAGCTCCGACGCGCCTTGCTTGGCTCGTCGGGTTTGAACACGGCTTTTTTAGGTTTTGAGCTAGAAGCACTGCTTTGATTTCGTGAATCTGGTGTTCTTCCACTGCGTTGTTCTGGACGTCCTTCTTGTCGCTTTGGACGGTCTGACCCTCCTGCACTTCCGCGGGGGTTATCACGGCGTTCACCTTGACGAGCTGGCCGATCATCCCTCCTGCGGTCCCCTTGTCTGTTGTCAGAACGTTTAACCCCTTGGCCTCCACGATCTTCGCTCCGACGATCGTCTGAACGGCCGTCATTGCGGGAAGTTTGCGGTTTGCGGTCGTTGGACCGGTCTTCCCATTGCTTTCTAGGCTGGCTACCTGAAGTGCTGGGTCTTCGGTCTGAGCTAGAACGGCCACCTCCGCTTTCTGCTGATCGGCTCCCTCGGTTGTCTGATCGGTCAGAATCGGAATTGCGAGATGATGGATTGCGCCCACCGCTGCGCCCTCCTCCTTGAGGACGATCGCGACGACTGTCTGAATTTCGTCCTCGCGACCCGTCATTGGATCGGGATTGACCCTGTCCTGACCGGCTCGCTTTTTTCTTCGAAGTTGCTCCAGTAATCGTGCTCACGGGAGGCAACTCCAAATGCCATTCATGGGAAGAATCGACTGGGATCTCTCTTTGAATCAACTTTTGAATATCACGCAAGTATTTACGCTCGTCAGCTTCATTGCAGAAACTGAGGGCCTTTCCACTCGATCCAGCACGACCTGTTCTTCCGATTCGGTGCACATACGATTCAGGAACGTTAGGCAATTCGAAGTTGATGACATGGCTCAACTCATCGACGTCAATACCGCGCGAAGCAATATCGGTTGCCACCAAAACGCGAATTTTCCCTTTTTTGAATCCGTTCATGGCCCGATCCCGCTGGGGCTGGCTTTTATTCCCATGAATGGCTTCGGCTTGGATGCCCGAGTTGCTCAGGTGCTTAGCGACCTTATCCGCACCGTATTTGGTTCGAGTGAAAACGAGAGCGGAATCCACATCATCTTCCTTCAAGATAGCTACGAGCAAGTCGCGCTTATCGTTTTGTCGGATGGAATAAATGGTTTGTTCGACGGTTTCTGCAGCGGAGCTCTGGCGAGCTACTTCAATGCGGACAGGTGAGCGAAGAATGTCATTTGACAGCTTTACAATGTTCGGCGGCATGGTGGCCGAGAAGAACAAGGTCTGGCGATCGGTGGGAAGCATCGCAATGATCTTCCGAATGTCGTTGATGAATCCCATGTCCAACATGGTATCGGCTTCGTCAAGAACTAGGGTCGTGATTTCCCGCAAGTCTAAGTGACGTTGATTCACCAAATCCAATAACCGTCCTGGTGTGGCGACCACAATATCGATGCCTCGACGAAGTGCATCGACCTGCCGATTTTGTGAAACGCCACCAAAAATGGTTGTGGTTCGCAAACGGGTTTGGGTGCTATAGTCGTTGAGGTTGACGCCAATTTGAGTAGCCAACTCGCGCGTCGGAGTCAAAATCAATCCCCGGGGCTGCCGACGACCACTTTGTGGCAATTCTTGTTTGATTAAATTGTGTATCATCGGAAGGGCAAACGCAGCGGTTTTACCGGTTCCGGTTTGAGCACATCCGAGCACATCTTGCCCGTTGATCACAACGGGGATGGCTTCGGCTTGAATAGGGGTGGGCTCAGAATATC
>JAPKAW010000310.1 GCA_028825055.1 Flavobacteriales bacterium
ATGGATTTCAAACTCAATGGTGTGCTGGTTCATGTGTGGCATCACCGAAGTAGATCGCCGCCAGCAGGGTAAAAACAAATGCTTGAAGGAATGCAACAAGCAATTCAAGGCCGTACATGAAAATCATAAACAAGGTGGAAAAAACACCCATTCCTGTACCAGCTCCAATCGCCTCACCTCCATTGCCGAAGATGAAAATCAAACTGGAAAAGGCTAAAATAATGATGTGACCCGCCGAGATATTGGCTGTCAATCGAATCATCAAAACAGTCGGCTTCATGATGATGCCAAACACTTCAATAGGAACAAGGATCAGCTTCACAGGTAGCGGAACGCCAGGAGGCCACATGATGTGACCCCAGTAATGCTTGTTTCCATTGAGGTTAGTCAGCAAGAACACAAGCGTCGCTAAAACAATGGTCACTCCGATCGTTCCTGTAATATTGAATCCTCCAAGGAAAGGAACCAATCCAAGTAGATTACAGAAGAATATGAAGAAGAACGAAGTCAAAAGGAAAGGCATGAACTTATCGGCCTTGTCTCCAATTGATGGCTTTGCAATTTCATCCCGAATGAATAGAATCAAAGGTTCCACAGCATTTGCCATGCCTTTAGGTGCGCTCCCTGGATTCTTTTTGTACTGCGATGCGATGCTCCCGAACATCCATATCATAATGGACAAGATCATCAACATGCCGAAAACCGATTTGGTGATGGACACATCCCAAACACTTAGTTTTTGACCGTTGAATGCTGCAGAAATAGAGCCCGCTGACGCCAACGCTACGCCGTCCGCATCCACTACGTCTTCTGCATGCATGGTGTAGCTCACCCCCTCCGATGCATCGTAGTGACGATCTCCATGACCGTGACCTTCCAAAGCACTGCTCATAAACACCTTTAACCCATACCCTTCGATATACAGAATGACAGGCAGTGGAATATGAACATCACCGAAAAGGTGGATGTCATGCGCATCAGCAATGTGATGAATGATGAAGTCCCCCGCTTTAAATTCTTTACTTTCGGCGTGATCCGCGTGGTCATGGCCTGCGTGATCTGCGTCAGCTTCTTCAGCATGCGCTGCGTGGTCATGGTCGGCTCCTTCTGCGTGGCCATGCCCTGCAAGATCTGCGTCAGCTTCTTCAGCATGCGCTGCGTGGTCATGGTCGACTCCTTCTGCGTGGTCGGCATGCCCGTGATCTTGCGCAACAGCAACTGTGCCTGTCGAAGAGACGGCAAATGCAACCAACACAACTATAGATAGGATCAAGCGATTCATGAAAATCCGTTCATCAGAATTCGGCGCAAAAGTAGTCAACTATATCCGTGCTGCATAAAGGAAGTTCGATTTTCTTCATCGAAAAGGCACACACCTCACTGTTGATGATTCCTTCAACCATGGCTTATTTTCTGAGAAGACGCTACGAGTAAAAAAGTGTTCGCTGCAAAAGCACCAAATAAGCCCAAGGCAAAAGGAATCCGATGGACCCCGCCAACCGCTACTAAGTAATAAGTTACGATCGCGAGAGATGTCAACATTTTGGCCGCTGTCGCCCCATTCACAGCCGTTACAAACTGCATCGGAGACTTCGTTGCAGCACGTACAATCCAGCGAAATAACAAAAGTGTCAACACCGCATAACCCACAACCAACATTGCCCATACCCAGGTTGATGCAAATTCCGAGAAAGCAGGAATAACATGACCCAAAGCGTATATCCCAAGGTTCACCAGTATAGATGTTTGAATAAAAGCCTTCATTTAGAAAGTTCTCTAATGACCAACCATATTGCGAAAACAGTTCCTAAAACCCCCCCAATCAATGTTCCTATCGGAATTTGATGGTTTGACTGATCGTCCCATCTTCTGCCCAACCAAACAAAAAACCCAATACTCCCAGCCATGGTAAACACCATGCCAGAGAATCTCAGGATTCCATTCCGATTGTCAGAATCTCGCTTTGGAGGGGTTGGCATTGACCTTTTGAGGTCAGACGGCTGCAGGTTGCTGAGCGCGAACCTTGTCCTTAGAACGTGCTGAGTCGCCTTGTGTCTTATCCAAGTTGCGATCTTGTCGCATGTCCTTGACTTTAGAGGCTAGGTGCAAGTTTCCGGTAGCCTGAGCGCCATTCTCAACAGACAACTGTCCGTATTGAATCTCACCGTGTACTCGGGCTGTAGATTTCAATACAAACAACTCTTGAACGACGATTTGGCCTTCAATAGCGCCTTCGATTTCACAATGAGCGCAAGAAATATTTCCTTTTACGCGTCCTGACGCACCGATGACCAAACGTCCTTTAGTGACCAACTCACCTTCAAACGTACCGTCAATGCGCACATTATTTTCACTTTTCAATACACCTTCAAAAGAGGTGCCTTCAGCAATCCGATTGACCA
>JAPKAW010000044.1 GCA_028825055.1 Flavobacteriales bacterium
TTCTTGGAGGACCTAGTTGTGAATCGTAGTGAAGCATCTGCAACGGCGGGTGCTTCACTTTTTTGCTTCACTTTTTAATTGGTGTACTGAACAATAACCCATTTGGTGCGTTAGACGATTATGAAATTACATCGACTACAATCTAGCCAATGGCTTCCTCTAAAACCCGAGGAAGCATGGGACTTTTTTAGTATTCCAGAAAATTTAGATCGGATTACTCCAAATGATATGTCCTTCAAAATTCTTTCTGGAGGAGGTGAGAAAACGTTTAGTGGTCACATTATTTGTTACACGATCAAGCCTCTCTTCGGGATTCCCATGAAGTGGGTCACCGAAATCACGCATGAAGAAAAGGGGGTCTACTTTATAGACGAGCAACGTTTCGGCCCCTATCGATTCTGGCATCACATGCATCGTTTCACTCCCGACAATGGGGGGGTTCTGATGGAAGACGTGCTGCATTATGCCTTGCCTTTTGGTCTGCTGGGTGAATTGTTCGGTGGCTTCGTGCACCGGAAGGTCAAGGGTATTTTTTCTTTTCGAGAAAAAACACTTGAAACGTTGTTTCCAGGCGCCCGTTCGGTCGACTAAAAAAGGCGAAACCTCCAAGAGATTTCGCCTTTCTGTAACGGATTGAATGTTCCTTAGCTTTCAAGAGCTTTCTCAATGATGAAGAGAATGTGTCCGCGATGCGCTCGAGTGAGTCCATCAGGCGATGAGGCTGATTTTTGTTCTCGCTGGATGCGCTTCAGTGAATACAATACCATGGATTGTGCGATCACGTCGTATTTCTTTTTTGGGTCCAATGCCGTGATGAGACCTTGGACGTATGCAACCTGAAGTTGCTGTCGGACCGTATTGACAGAGGTTCTCAGGTCTGCTTTGAAAATGCCTGTTGTCAAATCAGTCATGTAGGCATCCAAAGCGTAATTATTGCCGTAATTCCCTGCATCGGTAATACGTTGCAGTACTCGGGGATGCATTAAATGCGCAAGCGCTCTTCGTTGAGCAGTTAAGATTCTCGCATGAATTTTTGGGTCTTCGGGTTCGCTGAAGAATCCGAATCCTCGACGCTGGCCTTGCAAGTAGCCGTAAATCGTTTGCGATGCATCAAACGCAGTAGGAGCGAAGGCATACGTTGCCAAAGCCTTCATGGCAGCTTTTTGATCATTCTTCGATACAGGTTGAAGTGGAGCGCCTTCTTGTTGGGATGGACGTGCCCTGTTGTAACGAATACCGCCAATTTGACGGGTCATAACGCCGAGTTGCGTCGCGTAATCTCCGGTCAGAGTTAAATAGGCCCTGCGCACCTCCATGTAGCTGTCTTGGCTGTCATTGCCATACATGTCTACCAGTTGAGGAAGCAGGTCGTTGATTAATTCACAGCGTTCTGCGGCATACGCGACTGGATCATTTGACAGGTCATAGATGTTGACATCGGGATTCATTCCACCTCCAGGACGTCGCATATCATCTGCATCATTTCCAAACATCAGGTTGGCCTCAGTGGATCGCTGTAAAAGGCTTTCAAGTCGAGCTCCTTCTGAATCCGAGTCATCAAGTCCACTCGAGTAACCATAAGCAATTGCCCACATGTCATAAGGGCCGGGCTGGTCATCGTAGAATTTCGTTTGGTCAGATTCTTCTTTGCTGAAATTGATGGCCGGATAATCCATCACACTGTTGCTCATGCCTTGTGCATTTACGATGGCGCTATCTTTCAAAGCCTCTGGACTGAGCATAGTGGAACCCGCCATATTGTGGCTCAATCCCAACGTGTGTCCAACTTCATGCAACACCAAGCGGTGCAAGGTTTCACGTGTAAACTTTTCTTGATCTTCATCGGTGAAGGAACGGGCTCGCAATGCCGCAAATCCAAAGAGAGTTTGCTGCGCTTGAACTGCGCCTGCATCGCAGCGGTGCATCCACTCTGCGGCCAAGGCGCGGGAAGATGTGACGTCAGAGGACTGTTCAGTAAAGTCCATCATTCCGGCCTTTTGGAACACTTCGGAACGCCATAGCCTTCCAGTCATTCCGCTCCATTCCAGCATGATATCGGCACCTAAAATTTCGCCTGTTTTGGGATTGACAAAACTGGGGCCATATCCGCTGTACATAGGAGATGGAGAGGAAGTCCAGCGGAGTACATTGTAGCGAATGTCTCCAGCATCCCACTGTGCCGTATCCGGTTGAATACGTACTTCAACGGCGTTGCTAAACCCAAGAGGCTCGAAAGCCATATTCCACTTTTCAACGCCAGTTTGAATGATATCGCGAAATTCATAAGGAGTGGTGTTTTCGATCCACCAAACAATGGGCTGAATAGGGTCTGAAATGGCTGCGTCGGGGTCTTTTTTCTCTAGATTCCACCTGTGAATCATGTCCAGCCACGGTGTGGATGAAGCGGACGTCATGTCTTCTGTCTGGGTGCTAAAATATCCTATGCGGGCATCATCAGGTCGCGGCGTAAAATCGTTTTCAGGCATTTGAAGAATGCTATGCTGATAGGATACCGTGACATAGCGCGCGTCTTCCAAAGCAGCACCTCCTCGTTTTGGGGCCGGGTTGTCATACACGTAATCCACGGACACTTCGGTGTTGGCTGGATAATTGTTGATCCGTGTGATTTTTGATTTCTCTCGCGAGAGTTTCCCCAAGATGCCATCTCCAGGCTTGCGCGATGGGCGCTTGACCATTTCAACGGCTTCTTGCAAAAACAGGGCATCCCCTGAAATGGCAAATACGGTTTTTGAGGAATCTATTCCTTCCACTTTCAGACTCGCCAAAATGGGAGTGTTGATGTTGGCTGAAGAAGCTCGAGCAAGCGGAGACGCGGGGTCGAAGTGATAATTTGTGTTCTCCGCATGGATTTCAATGCGGTCGAAATGCTTGTGAAACGAAATCACTTTCGAATTGCGATAGCTGCCTCGTGTAAAGCCAGATTGTGCGACTCCGTCGTTGATGTGGGAAAAGTAAATGAATTCCTTTTCGAGCATTGAATCTGGAAGGATGAACCAACTTTTACCAGAAATCGTGTCGGAATACATGGAAAAAAGCCCTGAATCCAACGCACACGTCTCGGTGAGATCAGAGAGTAATTTGATGGCATCTTTCTTCGCTGGTCGGCCTTCGGAAGAAGCGGTCTTGCCTTTCTTGTTCTTTTTTGATCGTTGAGCCGAAAGTTCATTGATCGGGGCAAATGCACTGGAAATCGCAATCAAAGCTGCGATGACATAAGCCGAAGCGGTGTGGTTCATGTGGTCAAAGTTGTGTGGTCGTGAGTCTTTAAGGAAGCGCCAAATCTAAGGATGTTAAATCAAGACGCACCGTTGTGCTATTTCATACCACGGTCGAGCTTGATTTGTTCATAAGCGGCTTGGATGGCAATGAACCTTTCTTTGGCCTGCTTTTGATGAGTCTCACCCAAATCTTGGACTTTATCGGGATGAAATTTGACGGCCATTTTTCTGTACGCCTTTTTGACTTCCGAATCCGTACTGGATGGTTCGATTTCCAATACAGAATAGGGGTCCGCCTTTCCTGCTTGAAACATTTCCTCAATACTGATGCGATCGCGCTCATGAATTCCTAGCCACTTAGCAATTTGCCGGATTACATCCAATTCAGAGCTGTGGATGTGTCCATCAGCTTTGGCGATTCCAAAGAGGTATTGCAGCAGCAACAGCCTTTTTGCATGATCCATCTGAAGACGGATTTGCTCGGCCACACCGCGGGTGTCGATGGTTTGAGCGAGGGTCTCACGCAACATCAAGGTCAATTGATCTGCTTGTGCTGGACCGAAATTGTTTTTCAAAAAGGACTTGACATAATCAAGCTCGGATTTGAGAACCTTGTCATCCGCTTTCATAACAGCGGCACTCAGCAAAAGCAGCGAAACCGCGAAATCCCCTGATCTTGTTGATCGGCTGCTGTGATGCCCCGTTGCGTTGGAATGGGCTGCTCCAGAAGACCCCCCAGCAAACATTTTGCCGAATGAAAAGCCCAAGATGCCACCGATTGGGCCGCCTAAAGCCCAACCGATGGCACCTCCGATCCATGGGCCGTAATTGCTCACGAAAGTTCGGAGTAGCCCTCCGTGATAAAGGATGTAAGCTCGGCGCCTTCAAGCAAGCCTTGAGACAATCGGGCTAAGTTTCCAGCTCGTTTGGCCAGTTTGGCTTGTTCCTCAGCGTCTGTTTCGTTCAACAACTTTTGCACCATAGGGTGATTGGCATTGACGGCGACCTCATAATTTTCGGGCATGTCCCCGAACATTTGAAAACCTCCACCACCCACTGCTTGCTGCTCCTTCATCCGGCGCATGAATTCAGCTCGGGTAATGGTGATTGGCGCTGCGGATGGTGACATCGCTACAAACTTCACTTTGTATGTTCCTGCAGGGAAGGCTCCTTCGATAATGGGCTTTAACGTCTCTTCCTGCTTCTCATCCAAGGCACTGGTCGAGGCTTCATCCGTTTCAATCAAGTTGTCAATTACATCGGAGTCAACACGTTTGAATTGAACATCAGGATACGCCTCTTCTAGTTTTTGTACCATGTGGGATGCCAATGGCCCCTCCATGACCAATACTTTGTAACCGCGCTCTTTTGCCGGCTCAATAAAGGCGTGTTGTCCCTTTGGATCATTCGTATACGGCAAGATGACCTTACCGCTTTTATCCTTCTGGGTTTCTCCAATAGCCGCAATCAACTCTTCGTGTGTCATGCATTCGCCTTCGGTGTCCTTGAAGAGAAGGAATTTCTTCGCGCGTTCTGTAAACTTCTCATCTGTCAACATTCCGTATTCAACGAAGATGCGCAGGTCATCCCACTGTGCCGCAAACGTCTCTCTGTCCTTTTTGAACATTGAGCCCAATTTGTCAGAGACTTTCTTGGAGATGTGGCCGCTAATTTTCTTAACGTTGGCGTCTTCCTGCAGGTAAGAGCGAGAGACATTCAATGGGATGTCCGGTGAATCGATGACCCCGTGAAGCATTGTCAAAAAGTCAGGGACAATGTTCTCGACGTTATCCGTGATAAACACCTGGTTCGAGTACAAGTGAATTTTGTCCTTGCGCAATTCCATCTCTTTTTTGAGCTGCGGAAAGTAGAGAATGCCCGTCAAATTGAACGGGAAGTCCACGTTGAGGTGAATGTGAAACAATGGATCCTCGAAATTCATCGGGTACAGATCCTTGTAAAACTCTTGGTAATCCTCATTCTTCAATTCCGCAGGCTGTCGGCTCCACAAGGGTTGGGTCTTGTTGATGACATTCGGAACCTTCGTTTCGATTTTCTTGACGGCATCATTTTCGTCCTTTTCGCCCGAAGGGTCATCTTCCCAATTGCTGGTTGTTCCTGAAATGATTTCGACCGGCATGAACTTGCAGTACTTGTTCAGAATGCCATCGACTCGCGCCTGCTCCAAAAATTCCTGGCTATCATCGGCAATGTGAAGGACAATGTCCGTACCCCGCTCGTCCTTGGTCGCTTCTCCAATTTCGTAAGCGGGTGAACCGTCGCACGTCCATCGGACAGGCGTGCTGTCCTCTTTTTGACTCCAAGAAATGATGTCCACATGTTTGGCCACCATGAATGCTGAATAGAATCCCAAGCCAAAGTGCCCAATGATGGCGGTTTTCGCGTCATCTCCTTGGTACTTGTCCAAGAATTCGGTCGCTCCCGAAAAAGCAATTTGGTTGATGTATTTGTTGACTTCTTCTTCGGTCATGCCAATGCCTCTGTCTCGAATAGTCAATGTTTTGGCTTCCGAGTCAATGATCACCTCGATGGATATGTCTCCCTCGACTGCAGGCATTTCGCCAAGCTTCGCAAGCGTTTTTCGCTTCTGTGTTGCGTCCACAGCGTTAGACACCAACTCGCGTAAGAAGATCTCATGGTCACTGTAGAGGAACTTCTTGATGATGGGAAAAATATTTTCCGTTTGAACGTTGATGTTTCCTTTTTGCATGATGCTTGAATTCAATTTGGATTGATTCTTTCAATGACCGAGCCAATGCGATACAGGAGTAAAAAAACTGCCATTCTGACCCCTGGTGTGTCGATTTATATGTTTGCATCAGACATCCTGTCGGTTGGGTGCTACATTGGTTCCATGATTTTGACAGCACCCTTTAAGTTTGGTGGGTTTTCTTTCACCTACTTGGCCATTGCGTTTACGCTCTTTTCTCCTCATTTAGTAAATGGTCAGACCACGCAAGAACTGGATCCCGATTGGTCTGTTTTGATGCAATCGTCTGAAGTGAAACCAGCAGATGTTCGTGCAATTTTTGAAGCGCATTGGGAAGGAAAGGAACGTGTCAAGGGGTCAGGATACAAGCAAGTTGAACGGTGGCTGCACCTCATGGACGGAAGGACGGATGACCAGGGCTTTGCCATTGGGTCGGATGCTCTTGTGGAAGCGCACCGGAGCATAATGCAGGGTAGGGAGTTGGGACGTTCAGCAAATGGAAATTGGCAAGTATGCGGACCTACTTTGACCAATATTACGACTCGAGAGCACATTCGAGGAGTGGGGAGAATGAATGCCATTGCATTTCACCCAAATGATGATCAAATCATCTTTGCCGGAGCGCCTGCTGGTGGACTTTGGCGTAGCTACGATGGAGGAGGTTCTTGGGTTACAAATACGGACGACTTACCAACTCTTGGGGTTAGTTCCATTGCGTTTTCTTCAACCAACCCTGAAATAGTATACATCGGAACAGGTGACCGCGACGCATCGGATAGCCCGGGTATGGGTGTGATGAAATCGGTTGACGGAGGCATCACGTGGGATTTTGTAAACGACGGTATGGCCAATCTAACTGTAGGTGATCTCTTGGTCCATCCATCGGATGAAGAGCGCGTATTTGCAGCCACCAATAGCGGTGTGTTTCGTTCAGTTGATGGGGGTGTTGCGTGGGAACAGGTTTCGTCCAACACCCAGAATTACAAGGACCTTTGTTTTCACCCTACGAATCCTGAAATCGTATATAGCTCAGGGCAAGGAAGATTCTGGCGCAGTGAAGACGGTGGGGACAACTGGGATTACATCAATGATGGCATCAACCCGAGCACTCGGATGTGCATCGCCGTTACGCCAGCCGCCCCAGACAACGTGTATGTGCTCTCTACGGGCACCTATGAATTCAGAGCCTTCTTCAAGTCGACAGATGCAGGGGTGAATTTTGAGGAAATGAGTGATAGCCCCAACATCATGGCGTGGAGCGCTTCGGGAGATCAAGATGGAGGCCAAGCGTGGTACGACCTGTGCTTGGAAGCGGACCCCGTGGTTGTAGATCGGGTGTATGTCGGAAGCATCCGAATGAAACGATCAGATGACGGTGGAGCAACGTGGCTGGATATCCAGGATAGTTTTACCCACGTTGACCAACATGCATTGGTTGCGAATCCGCACACCGACGAAATTTGGCTGGCCAACGATGGTGGGGTGTATCGCTATGACAACAACCAGCAATGGACGGATATGAGCAACGGCATTGTCACGGGTGAGATCTACAAAATTGGACAAAGTCCCCATGCGGGAACGGATGCCATGAATGGTTACCAAGACAACGGCACCTATTTGTTCAATGGCGTTCAGTGGTCACGAGGTAGTGGAGGCGACGGATTTGAATGCATTTATGACCCGATCGATCCTGATTGGTTCTTTTCTAGTTCGCAATACGGCAGGCTGTATCGAACCGGCCCTGGAATCCAATCCCAAACGATTGTAGCCGACGGAGAGTTGGGCATTGACGAAGGCGGTGCGTGGTCGACTCCTTTCACACTTTCTTATGAGACCCCCTCAACCATGTTTGTTGGGCTGCTCAACGTATGGAGAAGCAACAACATTAAACACCCTGTAAGGGATAGTATTGTTTGGGAACGGATTAGTTCTGAACTCGGAGGGAATGACTTGACAACGATGCGTGTGGTGCATCGGCATCGAAGCAACGAGAATATCTTATTTGCAACCGAAGGAAGTCGAAAGCTCTTTCGATGTGATTCAGCTTTGATTGAAGCGGACAGTGTGACTTGGCTGGATTTAAGCGATGGACTGCCTTTGAGCGCCCAGCCCGTTCTGGCGGTTGAAACGGTATTGGGGGACTCGAGTTCAGTCTACATCGGCTTCAGCAATCGGGTGTGGCACTCTTCAGATCTCGGTGAAAACTGGATGGAAATGGAAGGCGATTTACCCGGTGTACCTGTGAATACTTTGGTGTGTGATACTACTGGAACAGGCGGCTTGTATGCGGGCACTGACATGGGGGTTTACTACTGGTCAAATGCGGATTCTCTATGGATCGATTATTCGGAAGGACTGCCTCTAAATGTCCGTGTGACGGAATTGGAATTGTATGCAGGCAACGGACCGAATGATCCACGACGGATTCGGGCCGGAACGTATGGTAGAGGCATGTGGGAGACAGACGCACAAGGAGCTAACCAAGGGTTTCCTCCCATTGCGCATCTCATTTCTGCATCTGGGGAGACGTCTATTTTTGGGCAGGCACCGGTGTCCATCGCATTCCGACGGAATCTGCTGGATATTCCCATGGAATCATTTGTTGCTGAAGACATCAACGTAACCAACGCTGTGATCACTTCTTTGGAGAGTGATGAGGACGGTTTTACTTGCGTCGTGTCACCCAGTGCCTATGGTCCGATTGAGCTTGTCGTCCCGCAAGGTGTTGCGATCGAGCAAGATGGATATGGGTTGGCCAATGCGGCATCCGACACGTTGCGCTTGGTTTACCATCCCGTTCCAGAACCGTTGGGTCCCTGGGGTCCTGGTGGGGTTGGTGATGCTTCCTCACTGTCGCTTTGGCTGCGTGGCGACCACGGCACATTTACTGCTGAGGGCGAAGATGCTACGGACGGCATGCCGGTTGCCGAATGGCGTGATGTGTTGTCCGGAAATAGTGTTTCGGCCATGCAAAATGAAGTGGAGGCCAACCCAGAATTACAGAGCGCTGGCATCAACGGTCGCGCGGCTTTGTCATTTGATGGATTGAATGACTGTGTTGTTGCTTCAGTCGTCCCGATGCATCGGGAAATTTCGGCATTTACCGTGGCGAAAGGAGAAGACGTTGCGTGGAATGAGCACGGCTGGTTGGGCAGTGCTCGCGAAGCCAATGGCTTCATCTTGCACCCATGGAAGGACCAGAGTTCTTACCAGGCTGTTGTAATCGATGACAATGGCAATTACGCGCAGGCGACTCCTTATTGGATTATTGACGCTTCGTTGCCTCAATTTTATGGGGTGATCTATGGGCAATCCGATTGGGATCAAAATTTCCAGACGATTGTAAATGATTTACGCATTCCCTTCCCTGGATCGAACATTGGGTCGCGTGCTGAAAATTCCTATGTTGAATTGCGTCTTGGGTGGGACTTTGACAATCGATTTGGAGAAGGTGATATTGCGGAGCACTTCATTTATGGAACGAAATTATTTGAATCTCATCGCACCATTGTATCCAATTATGTAGCGGCGCGCTATGGTATTTCCATGGGGAGCATCCAACATTATTTTAGGGAAGATTTCTCAGAGGATGTCGCCGGAATTGGACGTGAGAACGAATGGGATCAGCATGATGATGCCCAAGGAATAGGTGTCGTTCGCGTTAACAATCCCCAATCATTGGATGATGGAGATTACCTCTTTTGGGGCCATGACGGAGGTGCGTTGGAGGTGGTAACCAGCTATCCATTTTTATCGAATCGGTTGGCACGCACGTGGGCTGCTGAAGAGATTGGTGACGCCGGGACGGTTCAACTCCAATTTACTGATGCGGGTGTCTGCGAGCTGTTTGCTTCTGCCGCAATTGGTGTTATCGTGGATGATGCTGAGAATTTTGAAGTGGGCAGTACGCCTGCCTTTTACCCGTTACAAAACAATGGCGCATACTGGTCAGCTGAAGTTGATCTGCCCGAGCACGGTGTATTCACCATTGGGTTTGAGCCTCAGATGAATGTGCAAGAAAGTTTCGTCGATGCAGGGTTTACGGTGTTTCCCAACCCTGCCAATGAATCGTTGACGTTGCGCTTGAACAATATCAACCCGAACGGTGTAGCATGGCGTGTTTTTGACACATCCGGTCGTTTGATGCAGTCGGGTGATATGAACGGAAAATACCGAATGACCTGGGACGTGTCGTCCTGGTCACCCGGTATTTACTTGGTGGAGTGGATGAAAGAAGGCCAGCGTAAAAGCGTGCCCGTAATGATCCAGTAATTCCAGTGTGTTCTTAGTGAATCATCAGTTTTTGAGATACGCCTTGATTCGTTTGGATCACATACAGACCAGGGGCATATTCAGAGACATCCAATCGCTGCGTTGCTTGCGGTGCGAGCATCCATTGGTCTACGATTTTTCCTGCAACAGAAAGGCATGAGTACTGTTGTTCGGTCTCCGTTAGGTTGGAAACCACACAGGTTGACGAAGCGGGGTTAGGAAAGAGTTGAAAAGCATTGGTCACGACTTCAGATTCAGCAATGGATGTAGAAGTCCCATTGAAACGATACCCCGTTCCCTCTTGTGGGACATTCGTCAACGATTCACCACTATAGTACCAGCTATAAAAGTCTGTCGTCAATGCCCAAGATGGATTCGTCGCCTCCCCATCGGCAGTATACACATCGCTTGAGTAGCTTTCTTGGTCCCAGTTCAAGAGAATACCAGAAGTGAAGGGTGCTCCTTCTAACAAGTTCAAGAGGTCCTCATCGGTAAGGGTAGTAGGGCCAAATCGGTATTCGATCATTCCAGAGCCCTCGTGCAGCCAAACTTGCCAATTGACGCGGATGTTAGCAGTGCCTAATTCATCGATTTCCTCGTAGACTCCACAATTGTTCCATTCAATTTTAAAAATACGATTGGGTTCGTTGCCCTCCGTTTGGTAGCCAATTGTACTGACATCCTCGGGGTCTTTGGTCATCGCATTGGATGCATCAATGACATCGAGACTGAGGGGCCACAGGATGTTCACATCTCCGATTTCGTCCATTGCAAATAGCATTTCACCCGTACCTCCGAGATTCAACTCAAAAGCCTGTATGTCCCCAAGAGAAAAGGTAAAGGGCAATGGGATAGTAAATCCTGGATCATCCCAACCGACCTCAATGCCTAAGAGTGTTGGATCTTGCAGCGAAACGTATTCGTCTGTAAAGACAGATCCTTCATATGGAAATTGCGCTTGCGCTGAAATGGAGACTGCGGCAGACAGGATGAAGGTCATGCACGATTTAAAGTAGTTGCTCATAATAGTGTGAATTAGAAATTCGGGCGTAGTAATGACTTGGAGTAGAATGCATCGATGACCTTGACCACTTCCTCAGGAGTGTCAACTACATGAAACAAATCAGGGTCTGTAGGGCTAATGGTGTGGTAACGATCTGATAGCGTTGTTTTCATCCAATCCACAAGGCCAGACCAAAAGCTAGAGTCGAATAAGATGATAGGAACGGGCTCTACTTTGGAGGTTTGGACCAAGGTAAGGGCCTCGAACAATTCGTCTAACGTTCCAAAGCCTCCTGGCATGACCACAAAGCCTTGTGAGTATTTGACAAACATAACCTTTCTAACAAAAAAGTAATCAAAGTCAATGCTTTTGTCTGGGTCGATGTACGGGTTATTGTGCTGCTCAAAAGGCAATTCAATATTCAAGCCTACAGACGTGCCACCAACATCATGAGCACCTCGGTTTCC
>JAPKAW010000045.1 GCA_028825055.1 Flavobacteriales bacterium
GCGATCGATCACCATGTCCTCGAATAGATTGAAGCTGATTTAAGCTATTGACCTCTCCAAACTCTTCATCTTGTGTTTCTTTACTAGCAGCGGCATCAAAATTGATCCACCAATAGCGGTAATTCAATTTACGGGTATCGAATTCTGCTCGGTTGTAGAATTGATCTGAACCCTGCAAGAAATACTCGTCATAGAGCAGATCGAATATATCTTCATCTTCCCAATTGATTTGAGTTTCCCAATTGAGAATGTATCCTTTGTCAATGAATCGGTCCAATTCGCGGCCTTGCGCATCTTCAGCTGTGAAATAGAGTTCGTTGTCATCTTCGGCAAGGGTGTTGCGAAAAAGCGAATCTTTGACATAGGTTACGAATTGACGATACTCGTTGTTTGATATCTCGTGCGCGTCCACATAAAATGAAGGAACCGTGACTGTCTTGGATCGGGTATTCAATGCGAAAGGGACATCTTGATCACTGGGTCCCATGGTGTATGAACCCAAGTGGATGTAATTCATGCCGTATGGATTGACTTGAATCCACTGTTCACGCGGTATAACACCAACGAGTTCCCCTTGAGGGCCGGCATAACAACCTACCAAAGTGGAGGCGGCTATGAGAATAATGAGGATATTTTTCATTTTGCTTGCAGGCTTTTATCCAGATGAAGTGTACGAGTAATAACCGAAAAGAGTTGCTCTTTAGTATAAAACATTTAGAGAAAACGTGGATTCGCTAATCGGTTTACTGCAGGAATCGTCTGGAATTTGAAACAGTAACTTAGAAACACTTCGTGCGAACCATCGGAGTAACTGCTAAGTTCAGAAGTCGTCGCATCATAGGAGTATCCCAAGCGAAAGACTTGTTTGGAATAGCTATTGCGTTGCTTGTCTTCCATAGCGTATTCGATACCAAGGGTAGGTGCGACAGCATCTCCCGGGCGATAAGATATGCCTGCCCAAACCATGTTGTCCCAAAGAACATTGATGTTGATGTCTTGAATGGTCGCGCTGAAATCAGTTTTGGCCAGCACGTTAGCGCGCAACACCAAATAGTCACCATTCAGAGGGTAGTCGTAGCCTCCCATGAAATAAAGGTGACGACGCGGGTTGATACTCAAACCTTCCAACTCTCGTTCCATCAAGTGGGTAGCTGATATTCCTGCGTAAAACGAACCGGGTTTGCGAATGAATATTCCGAAATCCACATCAATAGTACTTGAACTTGCTTCGTTGTTTGGAATGGCAGAATCTAACGTGTAATCATCGATGGCAATCCAGTCGTTGCCTAAAGTTTTGCTGAACATAGAAGCCGCTAAACCAAGACTCACAATGGCTCCATTGGACAACGGCTCCAAATGATAAGCATATCCCAATCGCGCCATGGTGTTTTCCTCTTGACCCAGCGCGTCATTGTAAAATGATAGCAGGACTCCTCCCTTCAATTGATCAACAAAAGTGTGAGCAGTTAACATAGACGTGTTCGGGTCTCGGTCTAAACCTTGCCATTGATTTCGGTATGTACCCGAAATGCAGGTAAGGTCACTATTGCCGGCAACGGCAGGATTGAATGAAGCGGGTTCCATGAACCACTGCGTGAACTGTGGGTCTTGTTGTGCGTTGATGGAAGTGCCATATACGGCAAGAGCACAAATCAAAAGGAGATAGCGATTCATGTTAACTAGTTGTGTTTCAGCAGGTTGAGCTCAGAGTGGTCTGCGCTCAAGAACGCTAATATAGAGAAATTCATAAACTTGGGGAACGAAGCCTTCAAATCGGCTTGAATTCGGCTCCGAATTCTGTTGCAAAACCTCATCCTAGTCTTTGAAAAGTCCTCCACCATCGATCAGGCATTTCACCTTTTGATGCAGATTCATAATCGCGATAAGAACAACTGATGAAATGCGATCGCTGAAGCTGATTGCCTTTCTTTAAGGGATAGGGAACTTCCATCCACCAGCGATCACTGCGCCCGCTTTTGTGGAAAACCACATCCTGATCAACCTCTTCTAGGTCAACGACATAGCGGGTATATTCGTCAATTGAACACTTTGGGTAGTCTGCTTTTTGAGCGAATATGCCGTCAAGAACATGCCATAAGATCTGACCGGCCAGTTGAGAACCCCGGTCCCTGTCGTCAAGAGATCTGTTGTGTTCAAAAATACCAAGCACCTTGAGTCGGTCGCTCATTCCTGCATACCGGGCTAATTGGCAAACCGAAGCTGCGCTGAGTCCATTGGGGCCAGCATGGGCATGTGCGGGGTGATCGGCGGCGCGTATCACGCCGCAATCAATGGAAACTAAGTCGGCATCACGGAGGATGGGTTCCATTTCTTCAATATTTCCTTGAACGGAGCCAAGGCGTAACGCTTCAAATTGCATTTTCTCAAGCAATTCGAGTGTATCAGGATCAGTCAGATATCCTTGATGTCCCAAATTTGTATAGTCGAACAAAAAGTTAGGCTCATGAAGGATGACTTCATTCATGAAATTTAAGGATGTGACCTGTTCAGGATCTGCACCAAAATCAAGACGGGCATCCAGAGTAACAACCTGTGCAGGTTGTCCAAGGATTTCCAGCGCCTTGTAAAGTGAGACAGTCAAGTCTTGTCCGCCTCCTATAATCAACGGGATAATGCCCATTTGAACCAACTCTGATGTTACTGATTCAACGGCAGAAGCTGTATCCTCCTCAGTTAGGCCGGGTCTGAGGTCTCCGAGATCTACGGTTGCTTGCCAGCTACCATGAGGTGTTAAGCGATATAGGCACTCTCGAATCACCTGAGGAGCGTCAGCACACCCTTCGTTGTCTCCCGATCGTCGTCCATCGAGGATGCCAAATATGGCCACCCGAACCCCCTCCAATTCCGGCCGGTGATCAAATCGATGCACATCGATGCGGTCCGCGATGCGTTGCGAGCCCTCGGCATTTGTGTAGTGGGGTGTGTGAACCGATTCAAAAAGGTCATAAATACCATCCGTCATGAGGCGAAGTTCATCGATTCAGAGTCCTTTTGAAGAGGTCCTTTCAAAAGGTTGCTGACACGTTGGTATGGATTGCTGCGGGGCTAATCCAGTCGATCAACTCTTTTTTCTACCTTTTGAACGCGGCGGTTTCTTCGCGTGCTCTTCAATCAATTCCTGCGCGCGGGCCCAGTCAATTGCGCGAGCATCCTCCGTTTTTGGAATGGTGACATTCTTCTTTCCTGCCTTGATGTATGGACCATAACGTCCCTCTAAGATGCGGACGGTTTCGTCTTCTTCAAAGATCTTGATTAATGCCTTAGCATCGGCTTCAATCTTTGCTTTGACTAGCTCAATCGCTCGTTCAAGTGTTATGGTATAAGGGTCATCGTCGCTATCCTTTTTTAAGGATACAAATTTTCCATCGTACCGTACATAAGGTCCGAATCTGCCAATGGCGGCAACCACAACTTTATCCTCAAACTCACCCAGTTTTCGGGGTAGCTTGAACAAGTCAATGGCCTCGTCCAATGTGATAGTCTCGAGTTTCTGGTGCGGAAGCAGCGAAGCGAATTCTTTCTCCTCATCATCCGCATTGCCAATTTGCGCAATGGGGCCGTATCGTCCGATGCGGACCAAAATGGTTTTTCCTTTTTCTGGGTGATCCCCTAATACCCGTTCTCCGGATGCTCGTTCTGCGTTTTCTGCCGTATCGGTAACGTTCAGCTTGAAGCCCTGATAGAAATCCTTGAGCATTTGGCGCCAATCCAATTGGCCTAATGCGATAACATCAAATTTAGCTTCAACATCGGCTGTGAAGTTAAAATCCATGATTTGCTCGAAATGCTTGACCAAGAAGTCATTCACTACCATTCCGATGTCCGTTGGAAACAACTTGGAACGCTCCACGCCAGTGTTTTCTGTATCGGTACGTTCGCTTACCGTTGATGTCTCCAATTCAAGCACACGGAAGTTCCGAGGTGTGCCGTCGCGGTCTGTTTTCTCTACATATCCGCGATTCTGAACAGTACTAATTGTAGGAGCATACGTGGATGGACGTCCTATCCCCAATTCTTCGAGGTTCTTCACCAAACTAGCTTCGGTGTAACGCGGAGGGTGCTTACTGAATCGCTCAGTCGCTACGATGCGATCACGATCCATAAGCTGATCCACTGCCATCGCAGGCAATCGATCCTTGTCTTGTTCCTCCCCCTCATCATCGTTGCCTTCGAGATACAACTTGAGGAATCCATCAAAATCAATCACTTGTCCCTTCGCTGTGAAGACTTCAGGTCGAGTCGAAACATTGATGATGGCAGTTGTATTTTGAAGCTTGGCATTGGCCATTTGAGAAGCCACCGTGCGCTTCCAGATCAAATCATACAATCGCTGAGAGTCTCGTTCTCCAGGCACATCCTTGTTCGCCATAACGGATGGTCGGATCGCTTCGTGCGCTTCTTGAGCTCCTTTGGCCTTCTTTCCGGTGTATTGCCGCCGTTCTTGGTACTGAGTTCCGTAGAGGTCTCCAATTACTTTTTCCGCATGCTCTAGTGCCAGATCACTCAAGTTAGTGCTGTCCGTTCGCATATACGTGATGTGTCCCGCTTCATACAACGTCTGAGCCACGCGCATCGTCTTCAATACAGAGAAGCCGAGCTTCCGAGAAGCTTCTTGCTGCAACGTGGAGGTAGTGAATGGGGCGGCTGGCTTACGACTGGCCGGCTTGGTTTCAACCGAGGTGACGGCATGCGTTGCTTTTGCCGAATCTTCAAGAAAGAGGCGAGCTTCTTCTTCAGACTTGAACCGTTTATTAAGCAAGGCTTTAACAGGAAGGCCTGAAGCCTTGAACTCGCCAACCACACGGAATGCTGCTTCTGAGTTGAAGGCCATAATTTCTCTTTCCCGATCGACTATGATGCGCACGGCCACCGATTGAACGCGTCCTGCACTGAGCCCTGGCTTAATCTTTTTCCATAAGACGGGACTCAAGTCAAATCCAACAAGTCGGTCCAAAATTCGACGCGCTTGTTGAGCATTAACCAAGTCCACATCCACTTTTCTCGGATGCTCAATGGATTTAAGGATCGCCGATTTTGTAATTTCAGAAAAGACGATTCGACGTGTGTTTTCCTCCGTCAGATTGAGCGTTTCGTACAAATGCCAGCTGATGGCCTCTCCCTCACGGTCTTCGTCCGTAGCGAGCCAAACAACATCCGCTTTTTTGGCGGCTTTTTGCAAGTCCTTTACCAACTGCTTTTTATCGTCAGAGACGACGTAGTTGGGCTCGAACCCTTTGTCAATGTCAATGCTTCCGTTGCCTTTAGCAAGATCTCGGATGTGGCCGTAACTGGATTTTACGGTAAAGTCTTTGCCCAAATACCCTTCAATGGTTTTTGCTTTGGCGGGAGACTCGACGATGACTAAGTTTTTTGACATGGGGGAAATGAAAGCGGTGGCAAAGAAACGGATGGAATGCTGACGAATGCAAAGCCAATTGAAATTGTTGCGCTTATTTTGGGCTTTCGCTTAGTCTTGGATGGTTGAATTAAAATGCGTTTGAGTCTTCGGGGATCATGAAAAAATACCTAATTATTTCTTGGAATCAGTGGTTAATTGGATGGTGTCTAGTGATTCTCATGGCAGTGTACTTGGTGCCGAATGTTGGTTTCAAGTTGCCTTATGGGATGCATCAATGGCGCCAATGCGATGCATATTCATTGGCGCTGAACTATTTTGAAGAAGATAGGGCAATTTTCCAGCCAACCATGCATTTTATTCATGGGGCTGCCACCGGAGAGGCTGTGGGTGAATTTACAGGGACGTATTGGCTGAACGCTCAGATTTGGAAGGTGGTAGGATTGCATCCATGGACCATGCGTTGGATGCATTTATTGTTGTGGCTCGCAGGTGTAGTATCGCTCTATTTTCTTGGTCGAGAGTGGATAGGAAGGAGAGCAAGCGCTTGGGTAGGAAGTATGGTCATGGTTTCTCCTTTGATGGCGTTTTACGGTGCGAATTACCTCGTAAACGGAGCGTCTTTGGGTCTGATTTATGTGGGTTGGTGGTGGTCCTATCGGTATTTCAAAGACGGCCATTGGAAAACCTTAACCGTAGCGACCGTGTCGCTGTCGTTGGCTCTTTTGTTTCGACCTACCATGGCGATTGGATTGATTCCTTTGGGATTGGCTTTTTTTAAGGCGCCACAGAAACTACGGTGGTCTGGGATGCTCTTTGCTCCACTAGCAATTGCAGGATCTTGGGTGGTGTGGTCACAGGCATTCAATGGCAGAATGGAAAGCGCGTATTTCCTAACGACAATCAGGCCAATTTGGGATGCGATCGACCCGATGTCAACCTGGAAGTCGTTCACAGAATTGATGCTTCCACAGTGGTACCACGGTTATGTGCGCTGGATAGTATTTGTGGGATGCCTCGTTGCCGCATTTTTAATGCGTCGCCAATTGAAAATGACAGTGTACTCGAAGAGAGGCTATTTGGGTCTTTCGGCGCTCTTGTTGTTTTTGGCGCTGGTCGGTTACTTTGTCTTGTGGTTCAGCAATCTGGATGTTCACGATTACTATCTCATTGAATTTCAGTTGGTGGTTCCGGTTCTTCTTGCATGGCTTTTATATAAGCCGAAAGAGTGGCTGCATTCAGGGCGTTTTCGCCAAATTTTGGTCACTGTTGTTCTGCCTTTAATGCTCTTTTTCCAAGCTGTTGAAGCAGGGCTGAGAACACGAATGAAGTACACCGCACCTACGGGGTGGTTGTCCGAGCAATTTATTCCGGCGCGTGAACGGGATGTTTGGAGTTGGTTTCACTGGGACTATAATCGACGATTGGGGCGCATTGATGGGATGGGAGAGCATTTGCGTTCTTTGGGTATTGGGCGCACTGATCGGGTCATTTCAGTTCCGGACCCCAGTCCGAACATTACCTTATCCTTGATGGATGTCCGGGGGTTCACCGATTTGTACGATGATGGGTTGTCAGGAGATGAACGTATAGCGGCTTATGTGTTGAAAGGAGCGAACGTGTTGGTTTGCAACGATGAAGACTGGTACTCCGAACATTCCCAGAGTCCTTGGTTGACGGCCCCACTTTCTCGATACCACTCCTTTCGACTCTTTGATTTGCGCGCATCAGAGGGCTTCGTTGGTTCCAGGTTAATTTCGAAGCCATGAAAAAGTGGCTATTGAGGTTGGGTTGGGTTGGGTTTCTCTTCTTTTTGGTGAAGGGGCTGTTTTGGTTGGCTCTTTTTTATTTCGGATTCGAAATTTTAGGGTGATTTAACGTCCGGTTGTGTGATTTGAATAGGTGACATTCTGTCAGTCCGCGGAATCTTCCTATTTTTGCTATTCTGTTACAGACAAATAAGAATTCATCGCATGTTAGATTCTCATAGAGGTTCAGGCCACGAGTTGCTCGACGAGTCCTTGCAAGGTGCGCCTATTGTGGTAGCCTCTCAACCGACCCATACTCGAAAACTGTATCTGGAGAGTTATGGCTGTCAGATGAATTATTCTGATTCTGAGATTGTTGTAAGCATTTTAGACGCTGCAGGTTTTGCAACCACTCGCAATGAAGAGGAGGCCGATTTAATTTTATTGAACACGTGCGCGATTCGGGAGAATGCTGAGCAGCGTGTTCGCGGACGGTTGCGGCAATTTAAATCTGCGAAAGCTGAACGCCCGCACCTCATCGTGGGTGTGCTGGGATGCATGGCAGAGCGCTTGAAAGAGTCGCTCCTGGAGCAGGAACAACTGGTTGATTTGGTTGTTGGCCCGGATGCATACCGGGACCTGCCCAACCTGGTGGATCAAGTCGCCGGGGGGCAGAAGGCCGTGAATGTTTTGCTAAGTCGGGAGGAGACGTACGCTGAAATCAGTCCGATCCGTTTGGATGCGAACGGCGTTACAGCCTTCATCAGCATCATGCGTGGCTGTGATAACATGTGCAGTTTTTGCGTGGTGCCGTTTACGCGTGGCCGAGAGCGGAGCCGAGATCCTGAGAGCATTGTTCGGGAGGCTCATGAATTGTATGAGGCAGGATACCGTGAAGTGACATTACTTGGTCAAAATGTGGATAGCTATAAATGGAACTTGGACATCAAGGGCCAGGTAAAGGACCCCGATCAACCGGTAGTCCGGTTTGCTGAGTTAATGGAGCTTGTAGCCCACGTGAATCCTGATTTGCGCATTCGATTTTCAACGAGCCATCCAAAAGACATGACCGATGATGTTCTTCACGTCATGGCGAAGTATGAGAATCTGTGTAAATATGTTCACCTGCCGGTTCAATCAGGGAACAGTGAGGTGCTGAAACGAATGAACCGGGGTTACACACGGGAATGGTATATGGATCGCATGGCTGCCATTCGGAGGATCATGCCCGATTGTGCAATTTCGACGGATATCATGACGGGATTTTGTGGCGAGACAGAAGAGGAGCACGCAGATACGTTGAGTTTGTTGAGTGAAGTCCGCTATGAAATGGCCTACATGTTCAAATACAGTGAACGCCCTCGAACACTGGCTGAGCGAAAATTTGAAAATGACATTCCAGAGGATGTCAAGAGTCGACGGTTGCAGGAAATTATGACCCTGCAACGAGTTCATGGTACGGAGCGTACCCTGGCTCAAAAGGGTAAAACCTACAAGGTGCTCATTGAAGGAACGTCTAAAAAACGAGACGACCAGTTTTTTGGCCGCAATACCTACAATACGGTTGTTGTATTTCCGAAAGGAGATGCCAAAGCGGGGACGTATGTTAACGTGAAAACTCATAACTGCACTGTGGCAACGCTCATCGGAGAAATGACGGAGGATAAAGCGGACGCCTGATCCATGGATGTACTTTCCATCAAAAGAAGATTTGGAATCATCGGCACTACGCCCTCGCTGGACCGTGCTGTCACGGTGGCTGCTCAAGTGGCGCCGACGGATATTTCCGTGTTGGTGCTGGGGGAAAGTGGGGTAGGTAAAGAAGCTATCCCTCGGATTGTGCATCAATTCTCAACCCGCAAGCATGGCCCCTTCATCGCGGTAAATTGCGGGGCGATTCCAGAAGGGACAATTGATTCTGAGTTGTTCGGACACGAAAAAGGTTCGTTTACGGGTGCTACAGAATCGAGAAAAGGATACTTCGAAGAGGCCAATGGAGGGACTATTTTTTTGGATGAGGTGGCCGAATTGCCCCTGACGACTCAGGTCAGACTACTCCGGGTACTGGAGACAGGAGAATTCATTCGAGTAGGCTCATCTAAAGTCCAGAAAACGGATGTACGTGTGGTGGCCGCTACGAATGTTGAGTTTGATCAGGCCATCCAAAAAGGACGGTTCCGAGAAGATTTATACTACCGATTGAGCCAAGTTCCGATTCAGGTTCCGCCTCTTCGCGAGCGCGCTGCTGACATTCACTTGCTCTTCAGGAAATTCACGACTGATTTTTCCGAAACGTATCAAATGCCTCCGCTTTCGTTGACTCCAGATGCCATTGAAGTCTTGGAAAATTATCCTTGGCCTGGGAACATTCGACAGCTTAAGAATACGGCCGAACAGATGTCCATTTTGGAGAGCAAGAGGCTTTTGAATTCCGATACATTACTCACGTATTTGCCCGAATCGCATCGTAGCCGGTTGCCGGTTAGGGATGAGAAGTCGGACAAAGGTGATCAGCTCAACGAACGGGAAATCCTGTACAAAGTGCTCTTTGATTTGCGACAAGAAATGCACGACTTGAAAAAGCTCGTAATGGGTTTGCTAGAGAAAGGTGGAGACATTGGATCGGAGGAATCGGCTTTGATTGATCGACTCTTCAATCAATCTTTATCCCCGTCAAAAGGTCTTCCTGAAGGCAGGTCTGCTCAGTCGGAGATGAATGCGGAAGGCACGGATATCTTGAATTCAAGACAAGAGGGTTCTTCAGTGACACAGGGGGGTAGTGGGAGCATGCAACTTGGCTCTGGGGATCAATCGTTGGATAATGTCGAAGAAGTTGAGGAAATCCTTTCTTTGCAAGATTCGGAAAAGGAATTGATTCGAAGAGCGTTGCTAAAACACGGCAATCGTAGAAAACATGCGGCGTTTGAACTGGGGATTTCCGAACGAACCTTGTATCGGAAAATCAAAGAATACGGATTAAAATGAACCGCATACTTAGGGCTTTACTCACCGGATTGGTCTTGTCCATTGGTTTAGGCTGTGGTGTTTACTCTCCGTATGGTGCGCAAACCTCTGGCGCCAAAACGTTTACTGTATTGGGGTTTAATCCGGTCAACCCTTTGGCCTCTGCTTCTAGCGCGCTGCTTTTGACAGAGTTGATGAGAGACCGTATTCAAAGGCAGTCCACACTCAGACTGCAGTCTTCCAAAGGTTAATTGCTTTTCGAAGCGGACATTGTTCAATGGGATGTGACGCCAGTCAACGTCCAAGGAGATGAGGTCGCTGCTTCAAACCGTTTGACCATTGGTATTTTAGTGAGGTATCAGAATACGCTTGAGCCAACGTTGAGTTTCGATCGAAATTTTAGCCGGTTTGCGGATTACAGCAGCGAACAGGACTTGTTTAGTATTGAAGAGCAGTTGGTCGACGAAATAGGAAATCAATTGACGCAAGATGTATTCAATGCTACACTGGGTAATTGGTGAAGCCTACATGGGTTAAATTGACCTCCAACAACTTCAGCCATCGTCCATGCACATTCAACGCCTGCAAGAACTCATTGATGAACCGGGGAAGACACAGATGTCTGATCGGGATGGTTTGACTGACTGGGTAAATAAGTACCCCTATTCCGGTGTGTTTTCCATGCTGTTGGCGAGATCGAGTGCCGTAGGAGGCCACATTGAACAGCAGAATGACCTCATGCGTGCGGCAGCGTCCTCCTCGCTTCGACAGCCCTTGTTTGATTTGATTTTGCGAACGAAATTACTCGAAGAGGCGCGTCAAATCCATGCTCAAATCGAAGCTGCTCCTGAAGTGCTTGAAGCGGAATGGCTAGGCCACGAGGAACCCGCTCCCGTGGAGATAAATGAAAGTCTTGAGGCTCCTGAAAAAACTGGGCTGAACATGGAGGATCCGATGGAGCGTGAAGCCTTGATTTCAGCTATTGGAAGGTCTATTGAGAATGATGTGGATTCATGGGATTCAGGATTGGCTCCAGCCCCCTCAGAAAGGCTCACGGCTGCGGATGAGAATAGGTTGATGAACGCAGCCTCAAGTCCTTTTTCTACTTGGTTAACGGCTCGTGCCCGAGAAATAAAGTACGGCGACGCCACCTCGAGCTCGGAAATAGAACGAAAGGAGAAGCCAGTCGATTCTGCGGCGTTGATTGATCGGTTCATCGCAATGAATCCTCGAATTGGCCCTTTGCGTGAAACGGCACCAGATGTGCATGATTTGGCGCAGGAAAGTGTCCTGGAAGATGCTACGTTGGTGACTGAAACCATGGCCCGTTTGTATGCGAAACAGGGTCAAATTGGCAAGGCAAGGAAAGCTTATAAACTTTTGGCATTGAAAAATCCAGCAAAAAGCACTTATTTTGCATCCCAATTGAAAAAGCTTGGTAAAGGAGGTTTGGCTTGATTTGAACGAAGATAAATAAAGGAAATATGGGATA
>JAPKAW010000311.1 GCA_028825055.1 Flavobacteriales bacterium
GGTCCTTCATTACCCAAAGCCACATTCTGCACTTCTTTTCTTTTGCTTCTAGTTGCACTCACGGGTGCTGCGATTTATGAATGGGCAGGTAAGACTCTGCAGCCTCATCTGCCATTGATATTGGCCTTTGGGGGTGCTTTTCTCATTGGGCTTATTTTCAATCATCTTGTCCCAGAAACGTACGCTTTAGGCGCTAATGCAGGGTGGTTTGTGTTGCTTGGATTTATGCTACAGGGACTTCTTGAATACCTTTCTCAAGGGATTGAACATGGACACGTTCATGTGCATCATACAAATGACGAAACATCTAAAATGCCCTGGGGTATTGTGATGAGTCTTTGTTTGCATGCCTTGATTGAGTCGATGCCTTTGACAGAGTCGGATCATGGTCACGATGGACATCACCACGGTCACGTGCATGTCACCGGATTTGATCAGTTGGATTTAGCCTTATTTTTCGGCCTTGTTTTGCATAAATTTCCGGTTGCACTGGTCCTTATGGGTATGCTAAATGCGCTTGGAATTAGTTCTATGCGACGTTGGGCGGTGATGTTGGCGTTTGGATTGATGCCGTTTTTTGGCATGATGCTGTATGAGGCATTGGTGCATTCCGAAGCGGCATGGGCGTCGCATGTACCGCTTGTAGCTGGAGGAGTTTTGATTGGCATCTTGTTGCACATCAGCACCACAATTCTGTTTGAAACAGGAGATGGGCACCGATTCAATCGAAACAAACTGTTGGTGACGGTAGCGGGTTTGGGCCTGGCTATACTGACGACAGGAGGTTGACCTCGTGAAGAGCTATTTTATCGATAAACTGAAACTTTACGTAGACTAACTCGTATCAAAGGGTAATTAACCTTTGCTATGAAACACTACCGTATTCACATTGATGTCAATAAATTTGAACAAATTTATTTGCATCGCCATCGCTTTGAAGTGAATCTGTTTGAGTATTGCCTCAACTAAACACAGTCTAAAACATATCGGCGGCCAAGCTTTGCGATTGAGCATAAGCACGGGTGTCACCGATAGACCACAATCCAGAGTCAACAAAATATTCGATCATGTGCTCGGTGGGGATGTTCCCTACGAGTTCATCTTGAGCCATAGGACAGCCTCCAATCCCTCGGAGTGCACCATCAAAACGAAGGCAGCCTGCATTGTGGGCCGCCTTTATTTTTTCCAGTGCATCCCACGGAGTAGCATGAAGGTGTGCACCAAATTTGGTGGTGTTATATTCTGGAACCAATGCTCGAAAACTGCTTGCAATAGCCTGAGGGTCAGCTTTTCCAACTGTATCGCTTAGTGCAACGACATCTGGGCTGTATCGCTCTATAATTTTACCTGCCCAATCAACCAATAGCTGCGGGCTCCAGGATTCGCCATAGGGGTTTCCAAAGCCCATGCTTATGTAGATGGTCAACTGCTTGCCATTCGTGGTCACATGCTCATTTATTCGGCTTAAACGATCCAAGGTTTCTTCAATGCTCGCGCCGGTATTGCGCATTTGAAATTGTTCTGAGATGCTAAATGGAAACCCGATTTCATCGATGCAATCAAATTGACATGCTTCACGAGCCCCGCGTTCGTTTCCTACAATGACAAGCGTACGTGTCGGCCCTTCTAATCGGCCTTCTTCTTGTAGTGAACGAATGACCTTAAAGGTGTCAGCCATTTGGGGTACGGCCTTGTGGGATACAAAACTCCCTAGATCCAACGTATTGAATCCAACATCTAATAAGGATCGGTAGTATGCAATTTTGTCATCTGTTGAAATGGGAGAGGGCCAGCCTTGTATGGCATCTCTTGGGCATTCGACTATATGGACAGCTCTCATGATTCAAAGTTAAGTGATCGGACTTTTGCATGGGATGTAACTTCTTTCAATGGATATGCGTAGGAAGGGGACACGATTACACTTCTGCACTCATGGACTTGACTTCATTCAACCGCTTGCCTCTCGACGAAAAGACAAACTACATGTGGGACCATGGCACCTGCCATGCTCAACGTATTGTTGAGAATAGATATATACTCTGCATATTTGAACTGAATGACTTCTACGTCGAAGCAATATACTCTCGCAGAAACAACCGTGTAAATGCGATTCTTCCTATTGCCGATTTGCCAGAGTGGCAGGGGTATGTGGATCAGGTGTTGACCAACCTCCTTCATTTGAATTAAAATTCATTTCAAGGCACCAGGGCATCCAAATGGCCCCAGGCTCTGCAAATGAAATTTTCTTCGTTTTGTTTTTTTCGCCCGTTTGGCTCCAGCTGAATGGGCGGCTTTGTATCCAGCCCAGCCAGTTGCCATGCGGCTGGAGATAGATCCATCCGTCTTCCCATGATGTGACCATTCC
>JAPKAW010000046.1 GCA_028825055.1 Flavobacteriales bacterium
TGAGGATTCCGTCTCCTAGGTCTTGAATCGTCGTGCCGCTATTGGACCAAACGGTCGCTGATTCAGGAAGCCAAGCCAAGGCAACACGCCCTTCTTGACCTTCCAATGGTTCATAGCTTTTCGATGCAGGATTCCAACATTCCCGGATGCCATCGCGATTGCGGTAGAACGAGGAGTGTCCGGCATCGAGCATTTCCTGGATCCACGGTGCAACAGCCAATCCACGGTCGCGAATGCATTGCAATCCCGCCTCAATTCCGATGGCATCCCAGCTTTCAAAGGCTCCGAGCTCCCAACCGAAACCTGCGCGCAGCGCATCATCGATGCGGTAAGGGTCGTTGGAGATTTCGGGTACGCGATTGGAGACGTAGGCGAATACATCGGAAAAAATGCGGCGATAAAACTCACCGGCAACGTCGGTGCCTTCAAAGAGTAATTTCGTTCGATCGGTCAAGGAGTCGACTTTCTTTGCCGCTTCGAGCGTGTCGTATTTGGGCTTGATTTGAGATCGATATTCCAAGGTCTTTAGATCCAAGACTAGAATTTCCTTTTTCCCATCGGGTCCGACGGTCTTTTTGTAAAAGCCCGCGCCTGATTTGGCTCCCAATGCTCCGGTCTCCACCAAGTGTTGCACATAGGATGGAATGGCAAACACATTTTTGCGCTCATCATCCGGGCAATTGTTGGCGACACCATTGGCCACGTGTATTAAGGTGTCGAGTCCAACCACGTCACACGTGCGGAACGTAGCGCTCTTAGGTCGACCCATTGCAGGCCCAGTTAATTTATCGACGGCTTCAACGCTCAGTCCCATTTCTTCAACAGCATGGAACAACGCTTGGATGGCAAAAACCCCCACCCGGTTGGCGATGAATGCCGGTGTGTCTTTGCAAAGAACCACCTGCTTTCCCAAAATTCGCTCACCATAGCCTGTGAAAAAAGAAAGGACATTCGGCTCCGTATGGGGTCCGGGAATAATTTCGAGTAAGGGGAGGTAGCGGGGAGGATTGAAAAAGTGCGTTCCACAGAAGTGCTTCTGAAAATCTACGGATCGTCCTTCGCTTAATTGGGCAATGGGAATGCCCGAAGTGTTCGATGTAACCAGTGAACCGAGTTTCCTGAATTTTTCAACGCGTTCAAACAACTGTTGCTTGATGTCCAATCGCTCGACGATGACTTCAATGATCCAATCACACTCAGCGATGCGGGGTAAATCATCATCGAAATTCCCCGTTTCAATGCGATTTGTGAAACGCTTGCTGTAGAGAGGCGAGGGCTTTGACTTCAGGGCTGCTTTCAAGTGTCCTGCAGCGATGGCGTCGCGCGGTCCAGATTCTGAGGGGAGGTCCATAAGTAGCACGCTGGATCCTGTTTGAGCCAAATGGCAAGCGATGCGGGAACCCATTACACCAGATCCCAACACAGCGATGCGTTGAATGCGGTGAAAAGGAATGGAAGGTTGTGTCATTCGTATGTTGATGTAGCGGATAAAGAGCCTGAATCGAGGCTGGCCATCAGGGAATTGGGTTCATCCAAAATTTCATTCAGTCGTTTCATTTCAGTCAAAAGTCGATCGACAGAATCCGACCCCATGTGTTCACGGAGACGGTCATTGACCGACACGACTAAGTCTCGTGCTTGGCGCCTAGCGGCGACCCCGTTTTGTGTTAGAAAAACCCGCATCGAACGATTGTCATTGGCGTCTTTTCGTCGTTCAATCAAGCCCATGGCTTCCATGCCTTTAAGTGTGCGAGATAAGCTGGTCGACTCCATGCCCATTTTAGGTCCAAGCTTGGTAGAGGGTGTTCCCTGGCGCTCTGTATGCAATAAGACGAACACGTATGAAAGAGGGATGCCTCTCCGGTCCGCTTCGGCATTATAAAGACGCGACAGTTTTGTCCAGGCCCAGCGCAGATGAAAATCGAGGGTGTCTTGTGGCTTCACAGCACCAAGTTAACGGATTATCCTATGCGTGCATAGGATAGGGCCATTTATTTTATGCGTGCATAGGATATTTCTCAAATGCGATGGCCAAAGCTCATTGAATAATCACCCCGTCCCGCATGGAAACAGTGCGATCTCCCCTAGAAGCTAGTCTTTCATTGTGGGTCACAACCACAAAAGTTTGGCCTTCTCGATCGCGCAATTCCAAAAATAGATCGAACAACGAGTCCGCATTTCCGGAGTCAAGGTTGCCTGTAGGTTCATCAGCGAGCACGATGGCCGGGTTGTTCATTAGAGAACGAGCCGCTGCGACTCGTTGCTGCTCGCCTCCGCTAAGTTGCGCAGGCATGTGAGTGAGTCGGTCACCTAACCCCAAGTCTCGAAGCAATCCAGAAGCACGGTCTTTGGTTATTTGGTCGTCCTTGCCTGCGACCCATGCCGGCATCAACACGTTCTCTAATGCCGAGAACTCTTGAAGCAAACGATGAAATTGAAAAATGAAGCCAATGTTCGAATTTCGAAAGGCCGAGAGGTTTCGCCCTTTTAATCCAAGCACATGTTGTCCGCGTATTTTGAGTTCACCTGCATCCGGAGCATCGAGAGTTCCTATGATTTGCAAAAGAGTGGTTTTCCCAGCGCCAGAGGCGCCGACGATGGATGTGATTTCTTGAGATCGAATATCCAGATCAATGTTTTTGAGGACTTCCAAGTCTCCAAATTGTTTGCGGATACCGCGCGCTTCAATCATCAAGTCATTCATGGGTGCAAACTACGCACAATCCCGGGTCTCGTTCCCTAACTTTGCGCCGCAAATCGGTTTCAAAAGAAAGCACCATGAACATTCACGAGTACCAAGGCAAGTCCATCTTAAAGAGCTTCGGCGTCGCCATCCAAAATGGTTATGTCGCAGACAATCCGGAGGCAGCTCATGAGGTGGCCTTGAAGTTAGCGGAAGAAACGGGTACAAGTTGGTTTGTCGTAAAGGCTCAGATTCATGCAGGAGGTCGAGGCAAGGGAACGGTTACGGAAACGGGTTCTCATGGTGTAGTGCTGGCCAAAGGATTGGATCAGGTGATGGAAAAAGCAGCAGGAATCCTTGGTGGTCATTTGGTCACAGCGCAAACAAATGCGACGGGAAAACAAGTGAGCAAAGTGTTGATTGCTGAAGATGTTTATGGACCTGGTGATAGTGATCCGAGTGAGATTTACATGAGTGTGTTGTTGGATCGTGCCAACGGTCGAAACATTATTATGTATAGCCCACAGGGCGGCATGGACATTGAGGCGGTTGCAGAAGCTACTCCCGAGTTGATTTTCAAAGAGTCCATTGATCCTGCGGTTGGTTTGCAGGGATTTCAAGCTCGCCGAATCGCGTTCAATTTGGGTTTGAGTGGAAAGGCATTCAAAGAAATGACCAAGTTCGTTTTCTCGCTTTACAAGGCTTATGTCGGTTGTGACGCGACTATGTTTGAAATCAACCCCGTCTTAAAAACTTCAACCGATACCGTGATAGCGGTTGACGCCAAGGTTTCATTGGATGCAAACGCGTTGTACCGGCATAAAGATTATGCAGCAATGCGCGACACCTCTGAAGAAGATGCCACCGAGGTGGAGGCGGATGCAGCAGGTTTGAACTTTGTGAACTTGGAAGGAAACGTCGGTTGCATGGTCAATGGTGCCGGTCTAGCCATGGCCACAATGGATATCATTAAACTCAGTGGTGGTGAGCCGGCAAACATTTTGGACGTAGGTGGAACGGCTGACGCAGCGCGCGTCGAAACAGCGTTCCGAATCATTTTAAAAGACCCTTCAGTTAAAGCCATTTTGGTGAACATTTTTGGAGGCATTGTACGTTGCGATCGAGTAGCTCAAGGTGTTGTAGATGCTTACCGTAACATGGGCAACATCCAAGTCCCCATCATTGTCAGATTGCAAGGCACGAATGCAGAAGAAGCCAAGAAACTCATCGATGAGTCAGGGTTGGAAGTACGTTCCGTGATTTTGCTTCAAGAGGCCGCTGATGCGGTTGCTGACGTGTTGGCTTGAACTGACGGACGCTCAAGAAATCTTTTCAATCATCAATATTCCATCCCGAAGGGGAAGGAGTGTTGTTCGCACTCTTGAATCGCTGGCCAACTTGGTCGTGAGCCGTTCGAGTATCGCTGCAATCGGGTCTTGTTCTTTGCAATCATCGAGCACTTTGCCCCACCACAAGACGTTATCAACTAAGATCCATCCGCCAATCCGCAGGCGACTAAGGGATTCCTCAAAGTATTGCTCCGTTCGAGCCTTGTCGGCGTCAATCCAGACCAAATCGTAAGGTCCGGATAGTTCTGGTAAAACTTTGAGCGCTTCGCCATTGTGACGCCGTATAGCAGTCAGCAGTCCTGCAGCCTCCCAAAACTCATCTTGAATTCCGTTCAATTCGTCGTTGGGCTCAATCGTATCAATGCTTCCTTCAGGTTGTAATCCGGCAGCCAAGCAAATAGTAGAGTAACCCGTATAGGTCCCCAACTCTAAAATGGACTGAGGCTTTAACATGCGACTGATGTTGGCTAAAAATCGACCTTGTATGGGGTCACTCAGCATTTGTGGGGTCAACACATGTTGCCATGTTGATCGCCTCAATCCCTTCAAAATAGCCCATTCTGCTGTGCTGTGTGCTTCAGCGTAGGCTAGCACGTCGTCGTTCAGGTCATGAATCATGTCTGGCTTTTGAAAGGGAGGTCAATTTGTGCAGATTAATTTAGAAAATGCGGGGGCATATTTATGTGCAGAAAAGCCCAAACTAGGACAGCGAAATTAACAAATCGGATGTTCCTACAACATCATTGTTGTTCAAATCTGCAGGTTTAGAGCAATTTTCACGGCAATCGAATCCCCAAGGAATATAAGTAAATCGGCTGTTTCAATGATGTTGTCTGTGTTCAAGTCGGCTTCGCATTCAGCTAATATTGAAGTGGAAAGCAGCCCATTGCAGTCACATAAATGGGTCCAGGGTTCATTGTTATTGTCAATAATTTCCGGGGACTCATTGAACCCTGCTTCGCAGTTTTTCAACGCGCCTTCGGCACACCATTCTTCTGTGCCGAAGGCGCAAGAGAAATAGCAATGGGTTACGATGCAAGTCACTCGTTCTCCGAAGCATTCAACACAAGGGAAGGTCAAGTCTATCTGTGCTTCCAAGCAGGAGCCAAAACAGGCTTCTGCTTCACTCAAACAATTTAGCCCACTCGCGTTAGCTTGGCTTTGGATGAATGCGGTGTTTTGGCGGATTGAATCCAAATCAATGGAGCGATATCCTCATTGTACCAATCTAGAACTGCTCATTCCGAAAGCCCAAAAGAAAACAACGCCCATAAACAAAGACCGAATGACGAAACTCGCCTCATTAAAATATGACATTTTATTGAATTTCCCGAATGCTATCGCTTGCTAATGAAGGGGCCCTAACTTTACAGGTTGATGGGAAAAAACAAGCGATCATCCAAGGAGGGGCAATCAAGTCGGGACGGTTTGGTCTTTTCCACTGATACGACCTGGAAACAGTCAGTGTCGTCTGATGGTGAGCAAGATGCTGTGGACGCGACGAAGCAAACGCTGTATGTGAGTTTGAATCGAAAGCAACGTGCTGGGAAGCCAGTGACCTTTATTGAGGGATTTCAGGGGCCTGCAATGGACTTGCTTGTTTTGGGGAAGCAACTGAAAAAAGAATGTGGTGTTGGAGGAGCGGTAAAGGAGGGGTGCGTTTTGATTCAAGGAGATCATCGTGATCGCGTAGTGTTGTCGTTGGAAAAACAAGGGTTTCGAGTTAAACGGAAAGGGGGATGATGAATCAAGAAAAACAAGGAGCTGAACAAACTGATGGCCAGCGAGAAGCTGCTTCCAACGGTTTGCCGATTTATTTTGCCAAGACGCTGGCAGGCATGGAGCGGCTGCTCAAGGATGAACTAATCGAACTTGGGGCGACCGATTTGGTTGTTGTCCGAAGAGGGGTTGAGTTCGGTGCAGACATGTCAACGTTAGTGCGCATTTGCCTTTGCACACGGTTTGCTATCCGTGTTTTGCGACCGGTTTTGTGGTTTAAAGCAGACAATACGGACGCGCTGTATGAAGAGGCTACAAAATGGGAGTGGGGCTCTGTCATGAGTGCTTCTGCCACATTTGCAATCGATGTCACGGCGCATTCAGAGTATTTCACGCATTCACAGTTTGCAACGCTGCGATTGAAAGATGCCATTGTCGACCATTTCAGAACGTCTGCGGGAATCCGGCCCAATGTCGATCGTGAAAATCCTGATGTACGCATTCACTTGCACATCAATCAGAATCAGGTGACGATTTCGCTTGATGCTTCAGGTCGACCGTTAGCCCGTCGTGGGTATCGTCCTATGGGAGCAAAAGCTCCTTTGAGTGAAGTGCTTGCAGCGGGATTGTTGGCAAAAGCAGGATGGACACCGGATATTCCGCTGTATGATCCCATGTGCGGCTCAGGGACATTTACGGTTGAAGCGGCGTTGTGGGCAGATGGATATCCAATTCAGTGGCACCGTCGGAAGTTTGCTTTCATGGATTGGAGAGGATTTGATGAGGATATATGGTGGGACGTACGCGATGACTTGAAATCGGAACGTCAGTTCGTTGAATCAACAATTCATACTTCTGACAAGGATTACGGGGCGGTTTCACAGACCCGTGCGGCACTATCCAATATGGAGCTGGATGGCCGTGCGGAATTGGGGCGCTCTGATTTCTTCAAGTTGATTCCACGTGATGACTCCGGGATTGTCGTCATCAATCCGCCTTATGGCGAGCGCATGGAGGTAGATGACCTGGACGCTATGTACTCAGCCATTGGAGATCGTTTGAAGTCGCATTGGGCTGGGTTCAGCGCGTGGATTATTTCCTCCGACTTTGACGCGCTGAAGCGTGTTGGGTTAAAGCATAGTTCACGAGAAACCATGTACAACGGTCCTCTGGAGTGCCGTTGGGTGGGATTTGAATTGTACGAAGGAAGCCAGGAAAAGAAACGGAATACTGCAGAGGAATCCCCTGCGGTCACAGATGGCGTGTCTCCCGAAGTTGTGGCTAAAGAGGACGCCTCGATTGTGGCAAATACAACGTCCCCTGGCGATGGGTTGGATGCTGGAGATTCCTCCAAAAGCTGATCGGTGTTGCATTTAGAGCGGCTGTGGCCCCTTTGATCTGAAACCATGGAACAAAAAAAAGAGCGACACACAGGTGCCGCTCTTTTTGATTTCAGTCTAATTTCATTTAAAGCTTCTGCACAGTAGACTTATAACGTGTTGACGCTGTCTCTAAAGTGAGGGTGTATAATCCCGTGCGCAAGGCACTCAGATCAATTGTAGCATAGGCTTCTTGCGTAGTCTGTTGCAAAACCAATCGGCCAGCCATGTCCACTACTGTTAGTAAGCCTGTTTGGTCTGTTCCAAGACGAATCAGATCTGAAGTTGGATTGGGGTACGTCTTCAAGAATTGTGCAGCATGGTACTGAATTCCATTCACTTCTCCGATGATCACATCGGCTTCAGACCGAACTTCAAGCTTGTACTCCTCAAACGTGTAGTGAATGCAGCCCGCAATGCTGTAAGTTTCTCCTTGAATCCAGCCGTCTGCAGGCAAGTACATGTAGTCATTGGTTTTAAGCTCTCCGCTTCCATCGTCAAAAAACGCTTCGCCGTAATCAGCGTCAGGATTGGTACACATGGCATTGATGATCTGAACAAAGCAGCCTTCATAGGCTTCGCTTGACGCCAACTCGCCCGTCGTTACGATGGATGGTGCTGGGACGTCATTGCCAGAAGAAACGACTTCGAAATAGCTCACGTTTCCAAGCTCTGTAACATCAAAATACTCTTGAACTTCCGCTTCGATGATGATTTCATCTCCAACATTGGGAGCTTGTGTGTTGTCAAAAACAAAAACGCCATTCCAAGGTCCAGATCCATCTTGAACGAAATACCCAATAACTCCTGAAGTTGAAGAGGTTACATTGTTTGCTGAAACGATTCCAGTGGTGGTGACAGATTGGCCAAGTAGCGGTGAACTGAACAATTCGCCTTGAATTTCTGCTATGGAGTGGGTGATACCTTGGCTTGAAGCTTCATTAAAAGAAAGCAACAGGGCAAATAATGCAACTCCGGTCAAGTAAATGTGTTTCATATAAGAGAGTGTTTTGTGAATGTACCTTTGAGAGACAAAGAGAAATGAAAAACAACGAACTGCAAAATAGCGGCCGCATCATGTTGATAACCGGAGCAACTTCCGGATTTGGAGAAGCGATAGCGCATCTCGCGGCATCTTCAGGGTATCATCTTGTCATTTGTGGTCGCCGTGAGGGTAGACTCAATGCATTGAGCGAGTCCTTGGGAGCATGTGTGTTAATGTCTTTGGTATTTGATGTCTGCGATGAACGCGCAACACGGAACGCCTTACTCGAGCTTTCAGACACTATGGTGCCTCATGTTTTAATCAATAATGCAGGTTTGGCCGTTGGAAAAGGCCCCATTGACGTGGGGGTGTACGATGATTGGAACCGCATGATCGATACCAACATTAAAGGGCTTTTGCACGTGACACGTGAATTGACCCCACGCATGCAAGCGGGGTCTCGGGTCATTAACATGGGGTCTGTAGCAGGGAAGCAGGCATATCCAGGCGGCGCCGTGTACAATGCGACCAAATTTGCTGTGGATGGATTGACCAAGGCCATGCGCATGGATTTGTTACCGAGAGGGATTCAGGTGGCGCAGGTGGCTCCGGGTGCCGCCAATACTGAATTTAGTTTGGTGCGATTCAAAGGAGATGAGCAACAGGCGAAGGATGTCTACACTGGATTTGAGCCGTTATCGGCAGTGGATGTCGCGGAAGCAGTTATGTTCATTGCGGATCGCCCGCCTCATGTGAGCATTCAAGACATTTTGATCATGCCAGCCGCTCAAGCCTCTGTTCATCACCTATTAAGAAAAAATTCATGAAGAAGAGTATCCTCCTTTTTCTCGGTATTTCGAGGTCTTTTGGTCTTTTAATAGCATCCAGCATCTTAGTAACGTTGTCTCTATTGATCTCGGGGTGTGGTTTTCAATCGCTGGATGCGGATTGCATTGTCCACAATGGCAGCATTTTAACCTTGGATCCTGAAAACTCAATTGCCCATGCATTGGCGATCAAGGATGGTCGGATTTTAGAGATTGGCGCGAATAGGCAAATTCTAAACAAGTACCGAGCGCCTGTACAAATTGATTTGCGTGGTGGAGTTGTAACTCCTGGTTTGATGGATGCCCATGCCCACTTGATTGGGTATGCCGACGGCTTATTGGAGGCAGACTTGGTGGGGACGGACTCTTGGGATGAAGTGCTCGAGGAGGTGGTTTCGCATGCGAAGGAACACCCATCAGCTTGGATTCGCGGCAGAGGCTGGGATCAAAACGATTGGTTGAAGGCAGAGTGGCCCAACAGAAGGACCTTGGATTCGTTGTTCCCAAACGTTCCTGTTGTTTTGGAACGAATTGATGGGCATGCCATTATGGTGAATGGAGAAGGGTTGAGAAGAGTTGGCCTCACCTGTGACATGGGACAAGATGGGGGAGTCATTCTGTGTGACGACAACAATGAGCCCACCGGGGTGCTCATCGATGAGATGGCCAATCGGGTACTTCATTTCATGCCTGAATACGATTCGCTGTATCGAGTAGAGGCTTTTCTAGAAGCACAGGCCACGATGCTCGAACATGGATTAACGCAAATTACAGACGCCGGATTGTCCTTTGAGGAGATTGAAAGATTGCTCGCGTTTGAGAAACAGGGCTTGCTGAAGCTTCGGATCAATGCCATGGTTAGTGGCAACGATGAGGACATTGGATGGCTCCTTGAGAACGGTCCGATCACAACCGATCGGTTAACGGTAAAGTCGGTCAAGTTTTATATGGACGGAGCTTTGGGTTCTCGGGGTGCGATGTTGATCGACCCCTATAGTGACTTGAAAGGATGGCGCGGTGTGAGTATGCTGGATATGGTCTGGTTTAAAAATCAGCTCGAACAGTTGGATTCCAGCGGAATGCAAGCTGCCACCCATTGCATTGGTGATTCCGCAGTGCGTTTGGTTTTGAATGCATATGCTGAGGTACTAGAAGGTCCAAACGATCGGCGATGGCGGATTGAACATGCCCAAGTTGTAGCGAAGGATGACATCAATCAATTCGGAGCGTATAACATTATTCCATCCATCCAGCCGACGCATGCCACAAGTGATATGTACTGGGCGGGTGAGCGGCTTGGTCGGAATCGCATTCGAAGGGCTTATGCCTATCAGGAGTTGCTCGTGCAAAATGGCATAGTGGCATTGGGAACAGACTTCCCCGTAGAAGATATCGACCCCCGAAAGACCATGTATGCTGCGACGGCAAGGAGAGATGCTGCGGGGTATCCAGATGAGGGTTTTCAAATGAAAAATGCATTGACCCCTGATCAAACGCTTCGTGGAATGACACAGTGGGCGGCTTTGACTCAATTTCAAGAGCAAGATTTAGGGACCATTGAGGTCGGAAAGTTTGCCGACTTCACCTGGATGGACCGAAATTGGTTGAAGGTGAGCCCGAATGACCTCTTGTCCACTAAAATCATGGGGACCTGCATTGAAGGTGAATGGGTTTATTTGAACGAGTAACAATGCGCAGTAAGAATTATTCCACGAACTGGATTGGCCTTGCAGGAGTTTTTGTGCTCGCTGTTGGTGTGGGGTATTGGATTCTGTCTCCCGAAAAATCCCTTCCGATTATTCAGCCTGCGGATCTTAATCCGGCGTTAGTGGATCCCAATCGCTGGGGAAAAACACAACATCAGGTGCTGCCCTTTGAGTTGGTGAACCAAATGGGCGACACGGTGACTGAAGCTGACGTAGAGGGTAAGGTGCGCATTGTTGACTTTTTTTTCACACGGTGTGCAACACTATGTCCCATTATGACAACCAATTTGAGGGAGGTCCAGGATGCGTTGCAGGAAACAAAGGGTTGGATGCTCATGAGTCACAGTGTCACGCCTGTGGCAGACAGCGTTTCCATCTTGTCGCAATACGCGAAGAAGTATGAAGCGGATTCTTTGCGCTGGTGGTTTCTCACGGGCCCCAAGAAACACATCTACAACTTGGCTCGTCAAAGTTATTTTGCCTGTTACGATCAAGATCAAGGAGGGGATGGGGGGTGGCAAGACTTCATCCATACAGAGAACATGGTCCTTGTTGATGGACAAGGAAGACTCCGTGGGTTTTATGACGGAACAGACTTGGAGTCTGTGAATCAGTTGATTGAAGATGCGCTCTGGTTGATTGAAAAAAAAGATTGAAAAAAAGTGGATTTGGGTTGGGTAATCCAGGAAAGTTACCACTACATTTGCGCCCGCTTTCGAAGGAAAGTTTGTTGTTTGAAAGGTGGTTGACCCCGGAAATAAATCGAATTTATCGATTGATCCAAGAGCCTCGAAAGAAGCTAATTGTCGTCCACTTTGTTTTAACGAAGCAATTGAAGAAGCCCTCGGGCCGATTCTAAATACGTTCTTTGACTTGATGCAGCAGCCCGGAATCCTTCTTCGGAAGGAT
>JAPKAW010000312.1 GCA_028825055.1 Flavobacteriales bacterium
AGCAGGTAGCTTTCTACTTAAAATAAATGCATCAGGAACAGAGCCTACGATTGTCTTTAGCGCATTGGCCGCAGCTTGCGTGGACGTAAAGGCTCCATAAATGTATCGTGTCAATCCATTTTCCAATGGCTGTGTCTCCAACATCTCTTCATCAAGTGACCAGTCTGGAAGGTTCCTAAAAACTCCCACTTGGATGCCAAAGAATGCATCGAGACTCTCTGATTTTAAATGGAGCTTGTCAGCGCCCATTTCTCCCTTCGATGAAGTATGTTCCAGACTGTTTGATGTGTTACTTATGCTGGGGGAATTGATTGAATTTGAAGGTTCAGAAGGGCTATTCACGCCATTAGACTTTCGAACTGTACTATTCAAATTAGACGATTGAACCTCTGTCGGCCCAAACATGGATTGTATTTCTGTAGCCATATTAGAACGTATGGCAATAGCATTTTTAACAGCTTCCATTCCAGGTTTAGACTTTACAGAAACTAAGCGCAACTGGTCCAACTCAGCCTGATACAAGTGGGCTTGGTCCAACAGCATAGAATTCCCTTTCAAAAATAATTCATACCCCTCAAACTCTTCTGTGGCAACTCCATTTTCATTCGGACCAAACTTCTCCCACCATTCTCCCGATGACATTTGGATGTCCGCGTAAACAATATCCCGCTTTCCTTTGCCTTCTTTAAGAGCATCCCAAGCCAAAGAGACACTTCGACGCCCTTTAGAAACAGCGTCCAATTGTTCTCTTCCAGTTTGGACTTCATCCATCAATGCTCCGCTTCTCAAAAACCACATTTGAGCAGGCTGCATTTCGGGCAAATCGTACACACCAAAGGTTTGTACATCAATAATGCTATCTACTAATGACTCCCAAACTGCCAATTGCAGTGTTGTAAGTGCCAATTCAGGCTTAACATCGGTAACGGTAGCTAGAGCCATACCACGCAAAGACTTGGTGATCTGCAGTTCATTCAAGGACAAATGAATCAAAGAAGCCTGAAAGCCAGCCATCGTTAGAGGTAAGGCATCCGAAAGCCAGCGATTGAATTGCAAGTGAACGTCAATTCTTCGAATCAAATCCTCTGATTGGTTTTCCGTCCCTTTATAGGCTTGTAAGTGACTGTCTAAATACATCTTCAAGGCTATAAGTTCAGCCTCCTTTTCAGAGTTAAACTCTAGGTTCCTCTCGATCTGATTCAGGCAAGAATCCCACATGCGTGTCTGACTAGCAACATGCGTTATCAATTCAAAGGCCTCTTGAGCTATCGAGGCCAAAACGGGCTCTCCATAGCGTAATATAGCATCATGCGCTTTCCAGTCATTGCTTCCCGGTGCATCCCAACAGGACAAAGCCACTAGCTTGTTTTGAAGTGCTAAGGCCTTTGAACGCGCAATTCCTGATGGCTCCAGTTGCTCAAAATCTCCGACCCAATCCTCATTTTCTAATTCCGCCATTCCACGGACAAACCAATTCGGAAAAGATTCATAGGGCGAGTCAGAGGAAAGGATAGAACTGCTTTTCAATGCTCCGAACTCCCATTTTCTAGACTCGGCAGCGGCACGGTAAGAAAGCGATTCCGCATTCGAAGTTTCATGGATCCAAACCCCATGTTGGTGTCGCGCTTCAAAAGCTGCTTCTGACCACGAGATTGAGCCTTCAGGAACAAACGTAGAGGGTGTTGATTCCCATTTAACCTCAGACCCGTCAGAAGATGTAATCACCGCTGGCTCCAAAGCTATTTGTCCTCCAACGACTTTAGGAATGGTCAAGTCCAATGGGTGATTGATTCCCTGATGATCCTGCCAGACCAAATGCAATTCTGCTTGACTTCCAACTATCAAGTCCCAAGAATCACTTTCTTCAAGACGGTGTTCAAGGATCGTTTCGTTTCGGAGTTGATCTACCACCTTGAGCACGCCCGAAGCCTCTCCGTTCGCTAACTCAAACCGAATGGAAACGGGGTCGACATTACCTTGTCCCCAATCAAATTGCCAAATCTCCTTGCCTTCAAAATCTTTGGACCGATTAGTTGAAACCCACCCCATATTGGTCGTCTCGTCCAACCAAAAAAGCCACTCATCTCGGGTACTGTTGATTTCAAACGGCAACTGCTCCAAGGTCTCTCGAGCTACCATACCCAACGATTCACCGGTAAACAATCCTAAGACTTTGAAGATATCCATGCCTCCCATTGATTCAGGACGAGAGCTACTGAAGTAAAGCAAGTCTGGATCAGTATATGCGTCTTTTGCGGGAATGCATATAGGATGGGAATCATCAAAATCTGAATTCACTGGCTCAGGGTCCTATGGTGTTCCCGAAAGACTCCCGGAGCCAGTGAAT
>JAPKAW010000313.1 GCA_028825055.1 Flavobacteriales bacterium
AACGGAAATTGCAGTTCATTTCGAGACATGACAACAAAACGCGCAAAAGGAACCGTCAAATCGTATCGCAGCGCTTTTTTCGAGATGCTGGGGATGAGTCCTTTGCTATCCAACGCATGCAAAGCCTGGCCATCTGCCTTCGACAAGAAGTCGCCATTGTTGAGAATTCGAAAAATAAGTTGATCCCCCTCCTCTCCATACTTGCCCGTAAGGGTGGAGAGGTTCTCCATTGCAGGAGTTTCAATGGGCTGGAATCCGTGCCGTTCGAACGCATTGCGCATGATGCTGAACATCCAATTGCGCCGCGCCATAACATCCGGACCAAAATCCCGGGTTCCTTTGGGAATAGAAGGCTTGCTCATGGTTTATTTTGAACCTGAAAGGTCAACTATTTCTTCCGGCGGTATTGAATAAAAGCAACAACAGTCAAAATGGCCATGGCGAGAAATACGTATTGCATACTGTAGGTTGTTTGTGAGAGTGCTAAATTCGGGAATTGATGGGAACGAATGAAAAAGAGAACGCACTTTCCGGTCACCAAGGTGCTTTGTACGATGCTGCATGGAATGCAACATCCCAAGAATGGGTCACAGCAGGGGGTGACGGGGTGGTGGCCAAGTGGCCATTCCAGGATCCAAATGCGGGCCAGGCCGTCCTGCACCACACAAAAGCGTTTTTTTGTGTCCTTGTGACCGCCGAAGGCTTGGTTGCGGGGACCGAAGATGGCGAGTTGTTTTTCTTAGATACATCTGAAGAAATCAAACGATGGCCCGCGCATCGAGGGGGTGTTTTCTCGCTGTTGCAGCACAAAAACGGTCGGATTTATTCTGGCGGAGGTGATGGCCGCATCCTAGAATGGACGAGCGGAAGGTTGACGGGTGAGTGGTCACTGCAGGACCCCGTGAAGATTCGAACCTTGGTTTCTCAAGGCAGCAACATCTTTGTCGGCTCAAGCAATGGTGAGGGTCGTATTTGGAACCCAAATGAACCGATGGACCTTGCCCATTCCCCGGCCATGGGGTTCCACGAGGGCGGTCTATACGCCTCTGTATTTTTAGATTCCAAGAATGTGTGGGTAACAGGCGGGCGTGATGGGCATCTTCGCGTTTGGAACATAGCGGGTGAGCCCGTCATGAGCATTCCAGCGCATGAAGGCGCGGTTTACAGAATGCAGCACAGTGCGGACAAGATTTGGACCGCAAGCCGGGACAAGACAGTAAAATGTTGGTCTGCTTCAACGCTCCAACCATTGAACAAGTGGACACACCGCAATGGAGGGTGTCGAAGATCCGTCAATGCACTCGTTATTGGAGGCCCGCAGAACGAGTGGCTCCTCGCAGGTGGAGATGACCGCATAGGTCAAGTCGTCAAATGGGATGAGTTATCACCAGCGGATGGGCTCTAAGCCAAATGCCTCGAGCCAAGCATTGGTTTTACTGAATGGTTTGGAACCGAAGAAACCTCGATAAGCCGACAACGGACTTGGATGCGGCGCTTCCAGTACGAGATGATGGGCATGTGTAATGTGTTTTTTATGCTCCCTCGCGTGCTTGCCCCACAAAATAAAAACACAAGGGCGGTCTGAATCGACGAGATATTTCATCACCGATCCTGTTATCTGCTGCCAACCAAAATGTGAGTGGCTTCCTGGTAGCCCCTCCGATACCGTTAAAACGTCATTGAGAAGTAAAACGCCCTGCTGCGGCAAATGCTCCAAGACGCCTTCTTCTCTTAAACCTTGTAAAGACAATGAATCATGCCCCTTATCATCCCCAAGTTCTTTCAGGACATTCCGCAATGATGGAGGCCAAGCCACCCCTTGCATCACTGAAAATGCCAATCCATGTGCTTGCCCCTTGCCGTGGTATGGGTCCTGCCCCAAGATGACCACTTTGACAGCCGACGGATCACATGCTCGAAATGCAGCCAGTTCCAACCCCTGAGGTGGATAACACACACCCTGAGAACGCGCATGTAAAAGCGATGCATTCAAACCCTCCCACGTGTTGGCATCAACACGGTTTTCCAATGCGTATTTCCACGCAATGGGCAGTTGGTCGAACAGGCTTGAATCAACAAAATACATGCGCAAAAATCCATTGTTTGGTGAGGCTTTCCAACCAATCTTTCGCTTTTCGTTGAAAACCTATGGCAAAGAATCTTTGACATACAAAAGGAAGAAGTACTTTTGTCTTTTGCTCCTGAAGTCATTTTGAGGGAGTTTTTTCCATCTCGCACCCGAACCACATTGTCGTTAACTGACACTTCGTTACGCAAACAACTGGAAACCAATCAAGGAAAGACCTTGTATGGTTACCAAAAGAATGCCATCAACAC
>JAPKAW010000314.1 GCA_028825055.1 Flavobacteriales bacterium
TTCAAAAACTAACTGCCAAGCACTGCCTTTTGAAAGATGTCCGAATTGTCGTTCCGCTCAATGCGTGGATTGACTAATAGCCAACTGAAGTTCTGCAACCTGATCAGCAAACTCACCGTCCTTCAGGCCTTCCAAGCGCTCAGCTGTGTCATCCCAATCGAGAAATTTTTCGACAGTCTCTTGGGACAGCGGATAATATACCTTGTCACTCATAGACCATCCTCTGAGATGGTCCAGTATGCTGAGAAACCCCTCGTCGGTTTTGCTGTATTCCTGAACCCAATCGATGGCTTCATTATCCTCGGTTATTTTCAACCAACCATATAGGTAGGCTGAAATGTCAGGCAGATTTGGTATCAGTTCTTTTGTGGCTTGTTCGCTGACGCGCGCTTTCAAGATTTCTATGGCTTCATCCAGAACCCCGTCCGAAATTTCCCATTGGTCCGGACTATCTGCTTCATTGCCGACTTTCCCGTGGCGCAACAGTTGGCTTCTAAAAAACTTGCCAACCAGCCAATTTATGGCCTGTCCTTCCCTTGCTATCTGTCGGACCGTCTCAGCCTGTGTGTCCGGGTTCAGACCATGCAATCGATTTAGGCAACTCTTGATAACCATGTTCGCAATGCCATCAATGGAAATTGAAAACGCACGATGTTCACCAGCTTCTTTCATCGCGCAGTCCATCATTCCAGACAGCGCTATGACAATACCGACCAGCTGATTTTCATCCAGAGCTGATATGCACTCGTCATCTAGTCGGTTCAGCACATGTTCGAACCACGTTTTGCCTGAGCTACGGCGCTTCATAACTTCTTCGGTAAGGCGTATAGTCAACTGTGCGACATTTGCCCGTGCCAACTCCAAGAGACCATTAAAATCGTCGTCTGGCATAACTGTCTTTGGACCAGTGAGCGCAAAATAAAAGCGATAATGCAATGGGCTACCGAGCCTTTTGAGCGTGATAGCTTCGGAAACAGCGGCCGAATTCATCGTGTTAAAAACGCGCTTTTCTGCCTCTTCCACATCAGCTACGCCTGGAATGAAGCGTCTCAAACTCCAGATCGAACGTCCAGAGTCAGGGCCTTTGGAAGGCAAGAGCGTCTTTAACTGCTCACCCATTTTGGCCTTTTCATCACTTGCAACGGTTGCATCTCCAGTTACCAAAACTGAGCGCACTGAAAGATACACCTCAAGCCATTGATATAGTTTGTAATTGGTGGTTTTGATCAAGTGTAGACGGCAAAAATCTGGGAAATATACATCGTCTTTGACCTGCGGGAACACAAAACGAATGCTGTTCAACGCAAGTTTGACCTCGCGTGGTGTGGATAGTCCCATACCTTCTCGGTCGACAGCTGATCTTAAGTCGTCGAGTAGCTCGCCGCCAGCTTCAGCCCCCATGACTTCGGCATAGATGGCTTTTGCTTCATCTCGAAATTGAGTGCGAAGATCAAATGGCTCTGGAAGCGGAATACTGAAGGTGAGTTGCACGATTTTCTGGAGAAAAAGATCACCGTCTGCAACTTTGAGGCCGGTCTTCAGCGCCTGAGCCAAGACTTCGCGATCATAACACATCAGGTAAGCAACCCTTGGAAAGTCAGCGACGGAACGAACCAACCGAACAACCTCAACCGCTTGCTCGGGTTCAAGGCGATCAAGATCGTCGAGAATGACAACGAACCCAACATCTAACGCTTGTATTTTGTGTGCTATTTTTTGCTTTAGCTCGGAGGGCGTTGGTCCAACAGGCGTCACCTGATCTGCAACATTTGCACCGGCTTCAAGGACACCTCCAACGATTTGGGCTCCAGGAATGAGGTACCCAGCAACATTCGCAACTGACGCAATCCTGCGTGCGGTCTTTGGGCCATAGTCCCGTAGAAGTTGGCCGACTTCGGCTATCTTCTCCTTAGCTGCGTTCTCTTGTTCGCCGTCAGCCGCCGCGATTTCGTCTTCCTTTGCTTTCAGGATTGCCGTCATCGGTTCTAATAATGATGCGACCATAGATGAAGTATCTCCATTCAGCCACGGTGCAATAGTGATGGTATGGATTCCTTCATCTTGCGCCGCGACTAGTTCGGTACGTAGGAAGTTCAAAAGCGAAGTCTTTCCTGAACCCCAACGGCCTTCCAACCCGATGACCATGCCATCGCCTTTGGATGCTTCAACGATTGATGGAGCAAGTCGTTTTGCCATCCCAACAAAGCCGAATTGATCCTCAGCGTCATTTTCCAATGCTCGGTCTGAATCCAAAGCTGTGCGTTTTTGTAGTCCCGGGACAGGTTTTGTTTG
>JAPKAW010000315.1 GCA_028825055.1 Flavobacteriales bacterium
TTTGTGTTTGCGTCGGAATTGATGCGGCGAATTCGAAAAGGCGGTCAGATATGACCAGAACAGTATAGAAGCTCAACAATGAAAGATTCTCAACCACCGCATATCCCGCTCATTTTCGAGCGATTGAGCGAGGAAGAGATGCACGAGCGTTCACAGGCTTTGCTTGAGCGAATGAAGGGCAGGAGGTCTGTGCGTCACTTTGATTCAGCTCCTGTGCCTCTAGAGATACTCAGACGGTGCATTGAGGTAGCCGGAACAGCGCCTTCAGGGGCACACAAACAACCTTGGACTTTTTGCCTTGTGACCAATTCCGAAGTCAAGCGGTCAATTCGCGAAGCAGCGGAGAAGGAGGAATATGAGAATTATCACGGGCGCATGTCAGAACGATGGTTAGAGGATCTGAAGCCTTTTGATACCAACCACCTGAAACCGCATTTGGAAGAAGCGCCAGCGTTGATTGTCATTTTTCGTCAATCCTGGACGCCTGTTGAAGATGGATATGGAGGGAAGCAGCAGCATTATTACGTGCAGGAATCCGTGGGCATTGCTTCGGGGATGTTGCTCAATGCATTGCATGAGTCCGGGCTGGCAACATTGACACATACCCCGAGTCCGATGGGTTTTTTATCGGACATTTTGGGTCGACCGTCCAATGAACACGCCTATCTTTTGATTCCCGTAGGGTACCCCGCTTCGAACTGCAGTGTTCCGGACATCGAAAGAAAGAATCTCGAGGAAATAATGGTGGAAATCCACTGATTCAATATGGAATTTTCAACGATTTCGAGAAAAGATGACGAAAACGTTAGATGGTTCAAATTGTAATTGGTTACTTTGCGCCCCGAAAAACAGCTAAGCTATGTCTGATATTCAAGAAAAAGTAACGGCGATTATCGTCGATAAGTTGGGAGTAGATGCAGGAGAAGTCAACTTGGAAGCAAGTTTCACTAACGACCTCGGAGCTGACTCCTTGGATACAGTAGAACTCATTATGGAGTTTGAGAAAGAGTTCAACATTGCCATTCCGGACGATCAAGCTGAGAAAATCAGTACCGTCGGCCAGGCCGTGGAATACATTTCAGCGACGGTTAAGTAAACCCAGCTCTAGATGGAGCTTAAAAGGGTAGTCGTTACAGGTCTAGGGGCGGTTACGCCCATAGGAAATGATGTGCAATCGTTTTGGCAAGGTTTGGTCAATGGCAAGAGTGGTGCCGCTGACATTACCAAGTTTGACGCGACCAATTTCAAGACTCAGTTTGCCTGCGAAGTGAAAGGCTTTGACGTTTCTCAGTTTCTTCACCGCAAAGAATCTCGAAAAATGGACTTGTTCGCGCAGTATGCTATTGCATGCTCGGACGAGGCATTGGCCGATGCTGGACTTGATGGAGAGGAGCCTGACGTCGATCACGATCGTGTTGGAGTCATTTGGGGTTCCGGTATCGGAGGGTTCCAAACGTTTATGAATGAGGCATTGAACTTCCATGAAAGTGGAGGTATACCGCGTTTCAGTCCGTTTTTCATCCCTATGATGATTTCGGATATCGCGGCCGGTCACATCAGCATACGGCATGGATTCCGTGGTCCAAACTTTTGTACGGTCTCTGCTTGTGCAAGTGGAACCAATGCCATGATTGACGCGTTCAATTACATCCGATTGGGAAAGGCAGAGGTAATGGTTACTGGAGGCTCTGAAGCGGCGATAACCGAGGGTGGAATTGGAGGCTTTAACGCATTGAAAGCACTTTCGACGCGAAATGATGCCCCCGCTAGTGCTTCCCGTCCGTTTGACGCAACACGAGATGGATTCGTCTTAGGCGAAGGGGGTGGAGCGATTATTCTAGAGGAGTATGAGCATGCCGTAGCCCGTGGTGCACAGATTTATTGCGAAATGGTTGGCGGTGGAATGAGTGCGGATGCACACCACATTACAGCTCCCCATCCACAAGGACTTGGTGCAAAGAATGTGATGAAGGCGGCATTGGATGATGCCGAAATGTCACCGACTGATGTGGACTACGTGAACGTTCATGGAACGTCTACTCCACTAGGAGATATTGCAGAGACTTTGGCAATTCAAGGAGTTTTTGGCGAGCATGCCTACAATCTGAATATCAGTTCGACCAAGTCGATGACAGGCCACCTATTGGGAGCCGCTGGTGCGATTGAGGGGATTGCTTGCATCTTGGCGATTAAACACGGTATTATTCCTCCGACCATCAACTTTGAATTTCCGGACGAAGGATTGGATCAGAAAC
>JAPKAW010000047.1 GCA_028825055.1 Flavobacteriales bacterium
GGGTATTTCTATGTCGGCCGAGGAAGTGGCGCCAACAGTTTGGTGGCCTATCTCCTGCGCATCACCGATGTGGACCCGATCGAATTGGATCTGTACTTCGAACGGTTCATCAACCTATACCGAACGAATCCACCCGACTTTGACATTGACTTCTCCTGGACCGACCGGGATGACGTCACGCGTTACATTTTCGAGCGATTTGAACACGTCGCCCTTGTCGGCGCATACAGCACCTTTCAACACCGCGCCATCGTCCGAGAATTGGGCAAGGTGTTCGGACTTCCAAAATATGAAATTGACGCCCTTGCAGACGGGAAATTCAATCCCAATCAACTCAGCGACATGGCCCAATACGTCGTGCGCTATTCCGGTCACCTCCGGGAGTTTCCCAACTCGCTAACGGTCCATTCGTGTGGTATTCTGATTGCTGAGCATCCCATCCATCACTACGGCGGTACGTTCATGCCCCCCAAGGGGTTCCCGACCACCCAATTCGATATGGTCGTGGCGGAAGACGTGGGGCTTTTCAAATTTGATATTCTGAGTCAGCGGGGACTCGGAAAGATCCGGGACACCTTAGACCTCATCGCAGTCCACTCGCCGGCCGTTGTCGCGTCCCTTGATATCCACGACATGCATCGGTTCAAAGCCGATCCCAAAATTCAACACTTGCTGCGCGAAGCTCTAGCTGTCGGCTGTTTTTATGTCGAATCCCCTGCCATGCGGATGCTCATGCGAAAGTTGCAAGTCGATACCTATTTGGGATTGGTTGCTGCCAGTTCCGTCATCCGACCTGGTGTCTCCAAAAGTGGCATGATGCGTACCTACATCGAACGGCACCGCGATCCCAAACGGCGAAAAGAAGCCCACCCCGTCCTTCTAAAATTGATGCCGGAAACCTATGGCGTGATGGTCTATCAAGAAGACGTAATCAAGGTCGCCCACCACTTCGCTGGACTCGATCTAGGAGAAGCCGATGTCTTGCGTCGTGGTATGAGCGGGAAGTTTCGATCGCGCGACGAGTTTGCCAAGGCCCGAAACACGTTCATTGAAAAGGCCTTGGAACGCGGCCGGCCGACTTCATTGGTTCATGAGGTCTGGGACCAAGTGGAAAGCTTTGCCGGATACGCCTTTGCCAAAGGGCATTCTGCTTCTTACGCTGTTGAGAGCTATCAAAGTCTATTCCTCAAGGCCCATTGGCCCCTGGAGTACATGACGGCCTGCATCAACAATTTTGGCGGGTTCTATCGGACTGAGTTTTATGTGCATGAAGCGCGTATGGTCGGTGCCCGTATGGAGGAGCCGTGCATCAATCGAGGCAACTGGGAAGCCACCGTTTATCCGTCAGAACTTCGAATCTATTTGGGGTTCAACATCGTGCGCGGCATCGAGGCACAAACAGTCGAGGCTGTGATGCGAAATCGCGCGCAACGCGGGCCGTTCACTTCACTGGAAGATGCCGTTGAACGGCTTGGGTTGGCTTTGGAACAATGCTTGCTTCTAATCCGTTGTGGAGGATTTCGGTTTACGGACTTGAGCAAACAGCAACTGCTATGGGAGGCCCATTTTTTGCTTGGACACCGATCACGATCCGCCCCCGAAATCACGCTGTTCGCTCCCGAAGCACGGCGCTTCACACTGCCCGCTTTGGAATCGGGGATACTCGAAGATGCTTTCGATCAAATCGAGTTGTTTGGCTTTTCCTTGGTTTCACCCTTTCTAATGCTCACTGAGGAGGCGCAAGCAGTGGCGCAACGCAGTGTGAGAAGCGACGCGCTATCTGATTGCATTGGACAAACAGTGGAAGTCGTCGGATACCTCGTTACGGTCAAGGAAACCGCCACATCGAAAGGAGACCGGATGTGTTTTGGGTGCTTTGTCGACCGAGAAGGCGCCTGGCTCGATACGGTACACTTTCCTCCCTCACTGCGCACCTATGGGTTTCGAGGCAAAGGCATCTATCAGATTCGCGGTCCCGTACGTGAGGAGTACGGTTGCTACCACGTCGAGGCGTTGTGGATGGAAAAGATGGCTTACATCCCAGATCCTCGATACGCTGAGGGCGGATTGCCTGGGCGTGATGCACGGCCCACCAATGCGTCATCAAAGCGTCGTCCCACCATGCGAGCCAACAGCAGTGGTGGCCAACTCAAACGGCAAATGCAGTCCAAATCTCGCTAGGAGACCGGTTCACTATTCGGCCTAATTCACTTCAGGAGGCAAGATGTTCCAGCGCAATCCCGCGTAGAGCATCCGTCCAAAAATGGGGGCGTACACCAAGCTAGCATCAAAGTACTGGTTGAAATCACTGGCCGAAACCGGTGAGTCATCATAAACCGCTCCGATGATCGGACGATCTTGCTTGTAATTCAAAGCGTTCTCGACACCGGCATAGAGGGAGAATGACGGCGAGAATTGACGCGTAGCCTGCAAATTCAACTGAGCAAAGCCCGGTGCCTCGCCTGGACGCTGAAACAACTCCGGGTTCGAATCCGTTTCTGGCAATCGCTGCGATCCCACCCACTGAAACGTTGCATCTGCAAGCCACTGGCTCTGATTTTCTGAGAGCGCCGAAGCATAGCTCCATTGAACAAAAGAGCGGTGTTTTGAGACAAAGGGATCCTGTGTGGGATTCCCAAAGGCCCGATCTGTTTGAGCGTCGACCCAACGATAAGCTATGCGCAAATCAACCCGGCGATGCACATCCCAATTGAATTCTGCCTGAGCGGATCGTGCAAAGGACTCGCCATCCAAATTGTACAGTCGAATCTGCTGGGCATCCGCATCGAGATCCACCACCACCTTATTTTCAAACCAAGTGTTGTATACGTCTAAAGCGAGGGATGCATCCCGATAATTCAACCGAAATTTACTGGTCAAATTCAGTCCGGCATTCGTCGCAATTTCCGGCTGGAAATCACCGTATACATTAACATTCCATGTTCGCTGGCTCGCCCAAGAACCCAGTTGTTCCATGTATGGATTCGAAGTCCTGAAGCCGCGTCCAGCGGCCAATTTGAGTGATGTGTTTTCAGTAGCGCTCCAACGGGCGTGCAATCGAGGACTCCAAAATCCCCCAAACAAATTATGCTGATCATAGCGCACTCCAGCCACCACGCTCAAACGCTCCGCATGATTCAGGGTGAATTCGAAAAAGGCGCCAGGAACGACCTCATCCCGCTGTTGGGCAACGCTCAATGTGTCTGATCGATGCACCTTCTCGTCAAACTGATCTGAAACAAAGCTAATCCCTGTCGTGAACGCGCGATTGGTGTTGCCTAAAATTCCTGAGTACAAAACATTCCCTCGGAAAAAACGTTCGCTGCCCGTGTACTTCTGACGACCAAACTGGTGCGCATGTTGGTGATCTGAGTACACAAACTGGGTTCCAATACTTCTCCATTCGGCATCTGGGAAAACAAAGCCCGTTTTCGCTGAAACCTCTATCCGGTCTATGGCCGTAACGGCTGACCACCCGGAATCTGAGGGTGATGCCAACATGTCCATGACGCCCGACCAAGGCACGTCTTGATCAAAGGCCGCGACCTGGCCGGCAGCGGATTCCGTCTGGATCCAATTCACAGCATATTCTCCTCGAACTCCTCGATCTCCTTTAAACTTATACTCATTCCGGCCGATGTAATTTCGTTTCAAAGGACCATCTAAAAATCCGTCAGAATTGCGGTCATTCAACTGGTTGTTTCGCACAGCATGCGACAAAAGTGTCGTGCTCCATCGCCGACTAATTCGGTGCTTACTGACGTGGTTCCACTCCAACCGCCCTGACGCATTGCCATAGACATTAACGTGAAGAGGATCGGCGCTCTCTGGGTTTTTCAATGCTACATTAATCTGGCCTGTCATGCTCTCATAACCTTGCGTCACCGTCCCAGCTCCCTTGCTGATGTGAATCTCATGAATCCAATCTCCCGGGATAAACATCAATCCTTGAATGACATTTAAACCTCGCGGTCCTGGCAAGTTGTCAACTTGTATTTGGCTGTACTTTCCATCGAGGCCCAACATGCGGATCTGCCGCGTACCCGTCACAGCATCGGTAAACGAGGCATCCACAGATGCATTGGTCTCAAAGGCTTCGGACAAATTGCAGCAAGCTGCCTTGGCCAACTCCTTTCGATTTAACGACTGAATGTTGAGCGGATCTAAAAGAGAAATTCTTGTGGAACTTCGCTCGGCTGTGACCTCGGCAGATCCCAAGCTAACTCCTGATTCGAGTGGGATATCGACATATGACTGGCCCGAAAAAACCAACCCTGCCGTTTGGTACCCCACCATACTGACCAATAGCGTGTCTCCTAAATGGGATGAATTGATCTTAAAAAAACCAAAACCATCGCTAATCTCAATATTTTCTGGAGCACTCGACCAACGGACATACGCCCCAGGCAGTGAAACATATTCCGGTTCATGTACCCCGCCTTCCGAATGGCTATGGCCCTCATGAGACTCGTAAAGAACTTTCCCTCTAAGATTGTTCGTCTGTGCATCCACTGCAGTGACTAATCCAAGAATCAGCACCATCAAATAAATAAACCTCAATGGGTTAGTGGTCTTTGTCATGGCCCTCAGAACCACATGACGCACCATCTCTGTATTTGCAGCACCCATGCAATCCAGCATATTCTTGAACCGTGGCTTTGGCTATATCCGTATCGTGTCCTGCTCTGGCCGCAATCGCGTGCAATTGTTCCACAGAAAATTTATCAGTTTTGTACGCGACAGTCAACTTCTTGGTCTCAAGGTCCCACTCTGCATTGAGAATGCCCGGCAAGTCATAGGCCTTTTCTATGCGCGTTTCGCACATTCCACAAACACCATCAACATTGAAGGTCAGCTCTGCTTTTTTTTGTCCGAATGCGGCACATGAAAAGCAGAAAAGACTGAATGCAATAAAGTACTTCATTTTTCTAAGGTACGAATGGATTGCTCCATTCACTTCTCATGTAATAGCCAAGAGTTCAAAACAGCGTCGCCGAGAACCTATTTCTTGCTCTTCACTGTAGCACTCATGAAGTCACGATTCATGCGTGCTATGTTACTCAAGTCAATCCCCTTGGGGCATTCCACAGCACAAGCTCCCGTATTCGTGCAATTGCCAAAGCCTTCCTTATCCATCTGCTCCACCATGCGTTGAACACGTGACTCCCTTTCAGGCTGGCCTTGAGGTAAGAGCGCAAATTGAGAGACTTTCGCGGACACAAAGAGCATGGCTGAAGCATTCTTGCACGAAGCAACACATGCTCCACAGCCAATGCAAGTCGCCGCACTAAACGCATCATCAGCTTGTTCCTTCGGGACGGGTATCGCATTGGCATCAATCGTGTTGCCAGAGGTGTTGACAGAGATGTAACCCCCCGCTTGAATAACCCGGTCAAAAGCACTGCGATCAACGGTTAAATCCTTGATTACTGGAAACGCTTGTGCTCGCCAAGGCTCAATGGCAATGGTATCTCCATCATTGAATGATCGCATGTGCAATTGGCACGTGGTTACTCCACGCCCTGGACCATGCGCTTCACCATTGATGAACATGGAACACATTCCGCAAATGCCTTCACGGCAATCGTGATCAAACGCAACCGGCTCTTCGCCAGCGCGAATAATCTGGTCGTTGAGCATGTCCATCATTTCGAGGAAAGACATGTCCGGGGACACTCCTCCCAATGCATGCGTGTCCATGTGTCCTGTCGCTTCCGGGCCGTCTTGGCGCCAAACTTTCAATGTCAGATTCATGACCTTCTTACTTGTAGCTGCGTTGCTTCAACTCGATGTTTTCAAAAACCAAATCTTCCTTGATCATCTTGGATTCACTTGGGTCTCCTACGAATTCCCAAGCCGACACAAAAGCAAAATTCTCGTCATCCCGAAGAGCTTCTCCATCCGGAGTTTGATGCTCTTCACGGAAATGCCCTCCACATGATTCCTCTCGGGCCAATGCGTCCATACACATCAGCTCTCCTTGCTCTAAGAAATCGGCGACACGCCCTGCCTTATCCAATTCTGGGTTGTAGCTCGTCGCATTTCCAGGAACACGAACGTCCTTCCAGAATTCCTCACGCAACGCACGAATTTCCACGATCGCTTTTTTAAGACCGGCTTCGTTTCGAGACATCCCACATTCATTCCACATGATGCGACCTAAACGCCGGTGGAAATCATCGACTGGCTTAGAACCTTTGTTGTTGATGAGATGGTCAATGCGCTCCTGCACCGCCTTTTCTGCCGCTTCAAACTCGGCTGAATCTGAGGAGATCGCCCCTGTGCGAATGTCATTTGCCAAGTAATCCCCAATGGTATAAGGCAACACGAAATAGCCGTCAGCAAGTCCTTGCATCAAAGCAGAAGCCCCTAACCGATTCGCTCCGTGATCGGAAAAGTTGGATTCGCCTGTTGCATACAACCCCGATACTGAGGTCATCAGATTGTAATCCACCCAAAGCCCCCCCATGGTATAGTGAACCGCAGGATAAATTTTCATCGGTGTTTCGTAAGGATTATCCGCTGCAATCTGCTTGTACATGTCGAAGAGGTTGCCATACTTCGCTTTCACCACCTCCTTGCCCAATGTGACAATCTCTTCAGTCGATGGTTCAGACAGCCCGCGAATGCTTGCTTCTGTTTTGCCGTAACGATTGATCGCGCTCGCGAAATCCAAGAACACGGCTTCGCCCGTCTTATTCACACCAAAGCCCGCGTCGCAGCGCTCCTTGGCGGCACGAGAAGCGACATCACGTGGGACTAAATTTCCAAATGCTGGATAACGACGTTCCAAATAGTAATCCCGATCAGCCTCTGCAATTTCTAAAGCTTTCTTCGTTCCGTTTCGAATGGCATCCGCATCCTCTTTTTTCGCCGGAACCCAAATACGACCATCGTTGCGCAACGACTCCGACATCAATGTCAGTTTCGATTGATGTTCTCCCGAAACAGGAATGCACGTCGGGTGAATTTGCGTGAAGCACGGGTTCGCCATGTGGGCGCCTTTCTTGTGCGCCTTCCAGGCTGCCGATACATTCGACCCCATGGCATTCGTGCTCAAGAAGAACACATTGCCGTAACCGCCGGTTGCCAAAACAACTGCGTGCGCTGCATGACGCTCCAATTCTCCTGTAACCAAATTCCGGGCGATGATCCCACGACATTTGCCGTCGAGCATGACCACATCCATCATTTCGTGGCGGGTCAACATATCGACCTTGCCTTTGGAAATCTGGCGGCTTAGCGCTGAATAGGCTCCCAATAAGAGCTGCTGACCTGTTTGGCCTTTCGCGTAAAAGGTTCGCGAGACTTGCACTCCTCCGAAGGATCGATTGTCCAAAAGACCTCCGTACTCACGCGCAAAAGGAACCCCTTGAGCGACACATTGGTCAATGATGTTGGTCGAAACCTCCGCCAGGCGGTGCACGTTGGCTTCTCGGCTTCGGTAATCCCCTCCTTTGACTGTATCGTAAAATAACCGGTGCACCGAGTCCCCATCGTTTTGATAGTTCTTCGCGGCATTGATTCCGCCTTGCGCGGCGATTGAGTGGGCCCGTCGTGGGGAATCCTGAAAGCACAGCGCCTTGACGTTGTACCCCATCTCCGCAAGGGATGCCGCTGCAGAGCTACCTGCAAGTCCCGTCCCTATAACAATGACGTCAATGGAGCGCTTGTTGGCCGGGTTTACCAGCTGAATATCATCCTTGTACTTCGTCCACTTGTCGGCCAATGGGCCTTCTGGAATTTTGGAATCGAGCATCGTTTCGAAACTTTAAAGCTGGATAAAGAAAAGATAAACTGGAATGCTAGCAAAAAGCGTTGGAACGCCGATGCCAAACAACAACCCTGCCCGATCAATCAGCGGAGAATATTTTGAATGGCGCAATCCCAAGGATTGAAAGCCACTTTGAAAACCATGAATCAAGTGAAAGCCCAAGGCAAATTGCGCCAAGACATATCCCGCGACGGCTAAACCTGCCAACCCGTTTTCGGGTCCAAAAAAGGTCATGACGACCGTATGTAAATCTTTCAGCCCATCGGATTCGCCAATGGGGCCAAAGTGCATCACGTACCAAAAGTTTTGCATGTGACTCACGAAGAACACCAAGATGATGGTTCCTAGGATGCCCATGTTCCGGCTAGACCACGAGGCATTGGCCGATCCTTTTTCTTTCACATATCCGGTTGGTCGGGCTTTGCGATTCTGAATTGTGAGCGCGATACCATCCACCACGTGGAACAAAACCGCAGCATAAGTCAGATAGCTCAGCAATTTGACCAGCGGGAAGGTGGTCATAAAATGGGCGTATTCATTGAAGGCCAATTGCCCTTCAGCGCTCGTATTGAAAAGCTGCAAGTTGCCTGCTAAATGTCCCAAAAGGAATAGGCATAGAAAAAGCCCTGACAGGGCCATTACATATTTCTTGGCAAGAGACGAACGTAAAATTCCTGAATTACTCATGGTAGGATCCAATTGGATCCTTCAAAGATAACATGATGACCTCCTGCTACCAACGCATCCCCAGACGAAGGCCGCAAGGCAGTCATCCTTCGGGATGAAAAGGGGCGCCTCGGTTATCGAAGCGCCCCCACCATCAAGCCTCCACAGACTCTACTGGACGGCGATCAAGCATCAACATTTCGCTCGCCACGATCTCCGTGACGTAACGCGTATGCCCCTCACCGTCTTCGTAAGTGCGGTAAGCCAGACGGCCTTCGATGGCAATCTCCGCGCCCTTTTTGAGGTATTGACCAGCGACATCCGCTAGCGCGCCCCACGTGACCACATCGTGCCATTGTGTGCGCTCCACACGTTCACCCTCTCCATTGCGGAAGATTTCGTTGGTCGCTACCGGAAAAGAGCATTTGGTCTTGCCTTCATCGAAGCTCATCAATTCGGGGTCTTTCCCGAGACGTCCAATCAATTGGACCTTATTTCTAAGTGCATTCATTTGGTTAATTAATCTTGGCCAAACATCCGACGGTCACTTGCATCTAGTCGTAACCCGAACGGATACATTCACCAATTGACACAAGGGGTTTGTCGGCGCGACGAGCGTGTATCTTTGCCCCCACATCTGAACAGTTTCAATGGCTTCTAAAATCCGCGTCCGTTTCGCTCCTAGCCCGACCGGCCCTCTGCACATGGGCGGTGTCCGAACGGCTTTATACAACTACCTCTTCGCCAAGAAACACGGGGGCGATTTCTTGCTTCGCATCGAAGACACCGATCAAAAACGCTTCGTACCGGGAGCGGATACGTACATCCAAAAAGCCCTTGAATGGTGCGGGATCCCCCCTTCAGAGGGAGATGGAATCGGCGGTGACCACGGGCCGTATAAACAATCCGATCGGAGTGCGTTGTATGCCACCGAATTGGACCGATTGCTCGAGACAGGCAACGCATACAAAGCCTTTGATACGTCCGAAGAAATGGATGTCCTTCGAAAGGCCGCCGAGAAAAACGGAGACGTCTGGCAATACGATGCCAGTACGCGGATGTCCATGCGGAATTCCTTGTCATTAAGCGCTGACCAATTGGCTCAATTGGAGGAAAACAACACCCCCTACACCATCCGTTTTCGCATGCCGGACGCCGCTCGAGATTATGGATTCAACGATGCCATACGCGGCCACATTATCGTTTCAACGGGTGTCCTCGACGACAAGGTTCTTATGAAAACAGATGGTTTGCCCACCTACCATCTCGCCAACGTTGTCGATGATCATCACATGGCTATCAGCCACGTTATTCGCGGAGAAGAATGGCTTCCAAGCGCACCTCTTCACGGCCTACTTTATGAAGCCTTTGGATGGGATGCTCCCGTCTTTGCACATTTGTCATTGATCTTGAAACCAACCGGAAACGGAAAGTTGAGCAAACGGGATGGCGATCAAGGAGGATTCCCCATCTTTCCTTTGAATTGGGAAGATCCGCAAACAGGTGTGGTGTCAAGCGGTTATCGGGAGCAAGGCTATCTGCCCGAGGCTTTCATCAACATGCTCCTGCTTTTGGGATGGAGCAGCGGTGATGAGAAAGAGTTGTTTTCGATGGAAGAAGCCATCGCAGCATTTGAATTGGAAGGCGTCACCAAATCCGGAGCACGCTTCAATCCGGACAAAACCCAGTGGTTCAACGAGCAGTACTTGCGTCAACTTCCAACGGACACTGCGGTTGCCGCATTCCGAGAAAGCGCGAAGGGCGATGTCAATCTATGGGATGATGCCCGTTGTATCCATGTCTTGGATATGATGCTCGAACGCGTCAGCTTCATGCACGAAATCAGTGCACATCGGTATCTTTTTGAGGCGCCTGCAACGTTAGATGAAAAGCTTGTGGCTAAAAAATGGAAGCCGGAGACAGCAGGGTATGTGCTTCAATTAAGAGCGGTTTTGGCATCCGTCGAGTCTTTTGATTCGAGTAGCATTGAAACAGCATTCAAAGCATTTCTTGAAGAAAACAGCTTGGGGTTTGGAGCCGTCTTATTGCCCTTGAGGTTAGTTCTTACGGGCACAGGAGGTGGGCCATCCATGTTTGATTTCGCTGCTTTTTTAGGCCGTGACGAAACGATGCGCCGCATCGATATCGGACTGGCTAAAGTCAGCTAAACTGCATCTCAGGAACCAAATCGGGCACCACTAGTTTGCCCGAAGTCGCGGCAACCACCTGTGCGACCGAAATTCCAGGAGCTACTTCCACTAAATGGAAGGCGCCATCGCGAATATCCAAAACCGCAAGGTTGGTTACCACGCGTCTCACGCATGCGACACCCGTCAGCGGTAAGGAGCAATCCGAAAGCAATTTGGACTCCCCCGCTCGGTTCGTGTGCATCATCGCTACGATAATGTTTTCAGCACTCGCTACGAGGTCCATTGCTCCGCCCATTCCCTTGACCATTTTACCCGGAATTTTCCAATTGGCGATGTCCCCATTTTGAGACACTTCCATAGCTCCTAACACCGTCAACTGAACGTGTTGGCCGCGGATCATGGCGAACGATGTTGCGCTATCGAAATAGGCCGCTCCGGGCATCGCCG